>JABSOH010000176.1 GCA_013216065.1 Alphaproteobacteria bacterium | reverse complement strand
TCTGGTATCGCACCTCGTCCCGCCAATCTTGATCACCATCCTACCCATCATTTTGATCATGATCCAACCAGATCTTGGTACTTCGCTACTAATCTTATTCGTCGGAGTCATGGTGCTTTTCTTCGCTGGCGTTCGCTGGTGGAAATTCGCTAGCTTCGCCGGAGTCGCCTTAGTCTCAGGACCTCTGATCTGGACATATCTGATGCACGACTTCCAACGCCAGCGCATACTTTCGTTCCTCAATCCTGAAAACGACCTGCTCGGATCAGGATACCAATTGATGCAGTCGAAAATCGCTATCGGCTCTGGTGGACTATTCGGATTGGGATTGCTCGAAGGCTCGCAAAGCCTACTCGGCTTCATCCCAGCAAAACATACCGATTTCATCTTCGCCCTGTTTGCTGAACAATTTGGCTTTTTCGGGAGCATACTGCTGTTGCTGCTTTTGTTACTCCTCGTGCTATTTACCGTGCAAACCGCCATGATTGCACGCAGCATCTTTGGCCGAATCGTGGTACTCTCGCTGGGTGGCCTGTGGATCATTCAAAGCCTCATCAATCTCTCGATGGTGATGGGGTTGTTGCCCGTGGTCGGAATTCCCTTGCCGTTCTTATCCTACGGTGGCACCAGTCTCTGGACCAGCATGGCTGGTTTCGGTTTCGTGCTGAGTGTCTATATCAATCAGTACTCCAATCTCCGCACTAGTTCTCTACGATGAGCTGCGTCCAAAAACACGCCACTTATACCCTGCCCATCATACCGCAGCCCTTGGCAAAAGGTTTAACTGCACGGGTATCAGGACTCGATCAGGATCAGAAAATCATCGTGCTGAATGTCATCGAAGAACAAGCTTGGACCCTGTATCTTGATGCCGTCGAAATTGTCACAGTCATGACCATCGGCGATTATCCCGATCTGCTGGGTCTCGGGTATCTGATCAACCAGAATTTGATTACCAGTTACACCGACGTTACGGCCATCGACATCGATCAAGAATTGCGCATCGTCGTCGTGCGCACCCACACCCCCGAGGACACACCAACCTTATCGCGGCGAATTCGCACCTCGGGCTGTGCTGAAGGCACCATGTTCGAGCATGTTCTGGCCAACCTCGCCGACAAACACCTTGCCCTTGACGGCCGCTTGGACACCCATACCATGGGGCGAATGCTGAGCGTAATCAACACCACACCGAGCCTATATCTTGATGCTGGCGCAATCCATGGCTGTGTGCTGTGTCGCCACGGTCAGGTTCTGGCCTATATGGAAGATGTTGGACGGCATAATGCTGTCGACAAAATTGCGGGGCTGATGGCAACACAAAACCTTGCTAGCATGCAGTGCTGGTTTTACACTACTGGACGGTTGACCACCGAAATGGTGTTGAAAACCGTGCAGATGGGTATCCCAATTTTGGTCTCGCGCTCGGGCTTTACCGCGGCAGGTGTTGCACTAGCGCAACAGGCTGGCCTGACCTTGATCGGTAGAGCGCGCGGCAAGCGTTTTCAGATTCTCAGCCACCCTGAACGCATCGAATTTTCTGCAACATCACAGACGACAACCACCTGAGCAAAAGCACAATGCCGCATCTCCCGCCTTACATCGCTGTCATCCTCGCCGGAGGAGCTGCTGAACGCATGGTCGGACAGGTACAGGTCGGGCTAAAAATCCTCCTGCCTCTGGCAGAAAAAACCCTCTTGCAGCATGTCACCTCGCGCCTAGCCGAATCTCTTCATCCACCCCAACGCATCGCCTTAAATATTGTTGCTGAACAACGTGAATGCGCACCTCAGGATATCCCCATAGCACTCGATCAAGGCAACACACGAAACGGCCCCCTCGCGGGGATTGCCGCCAGTCTCGACTGGTGCGCAGAACACCACCCCGAGGTCGACTGGGTCTTGACCGTTAGCGGCGATACACCTTTTCTGCCGCCAGATCTGGCCACGCGCTTGTTCAATGCTGCAATTCAAAATCACACCGCAATTGCCTGTGCGGCTTCAAATGGACGAAGCCATCCCCCAATTGCGGTTTGGAAACGCGAGCTACTCCAACCTATAAAAAATGCTCTTGCGGCCGGAACACGAAAAATTGACCGCTTCAGCGCGCCCTACGCCCCAATCACCGTACACTGGGGTAGCAACACTGAACGCACGCAAGGGAGCGAAAAACCCGATGATGACCCATTTTTCAACGTTAATCGCCCCGAAGATTTGCAACAGGCTCAGCATAGAGTCCAACAGTAAATCACGACTTAGCCTGACTGAGAACATGATTTTACCCACCATCAAAACCCATTTGGCCCGCATCCTAATTAGGTTTCTTGGGTCTGAAAGAAGAAACATTGAACTTTGCTGAACTTGTGCTACCCTGTGCGGAATGTATTTAGGAATATAGTGAGCGATTTTCATGCCGCTAGCCTAGTGATCTCTTGCCCGGTTTATTGGGGGACTGTGGCGCGGTGAATACATTGAAACATATACAGCGTTTCTGGTGAAGTATTGTTACACCCATAGACTGTTGCTTAGGTGCCACGGATAATCGACAAAATATCCGGAGTGTAGTCACGAGGTATTGAGCTATAGTGCGATGCATCTGATGTGTATAGCAGCGAATGCAGGGTTTTTAGCGTATCTTGTTGCGCCAACGTTTTGGGTGCAGAGAAGCGTTTTCTACCAGATGACGCAATTTGTATAGGTGGATACTTCTAAGAACTGGCTTTTTTGTTGAGTTTGCGTGTTTTCCGGCGATCAAATTTTGAAATGTGTTTTTTGTGGATTTTTTTGATGTTTTTGCCGGGTTTAAGAGATATTTTGCGTCTCGTATCTGGCCCTTGCCTGCTTCTCATCCTCGCGCAACCGTTGCCGCGGTGCAGCCAATCAAGCTTGCATCGACGATCTGACCACCGCGGGCAGAATATCCTGCCTGGGCCAACTGAAGATCAAAAGTCTTAAAGAGAGAACACCGCTCTCCGTCAAGCGCTTCCAAAACAACCGGATCGTCCTGGCATCTGGCCGCTAGGACCAGGGCCCGGAAGACGCATGAAGGAGAGACGGTCATTGATCAGAAACTTCGTGCGATCATCGCTCGGATTATTTTGATTTTGAATGACTA
>JABSOH010000175.1 GCA_013216065.1 Alphaproteobacteria bacterium | reverse complement strand
CCATACATAAAATCAGGATTTTGAACATCAAAACATGAGCGGGACGATCTCCACGACTGCGGTCTGCTCTGGGCACGGCCCGCTCTCCAAGAGCGGGCGAAAAATCTTAAAATCATGTGCCACAGCCTCCAATGGATCGCCCGATTGGGAAATCTTTGCCAAACGTTCATCAAGATCGAAAAAACCGAATTACATCATCAAGCCTCCCTGAAATTCAATACGTTCTATTGAATCGGAAAAACAAGACTTGAGCGAGGTTTTCGGGGTGTCCAGTTTCTGATTGCCCGAGCAATGGGCTGACGATGACGCGTTCAAAGGTGTTGAGGGCGGTGCGTATCTCGGGTCACGTCGAAGGTTTTGACATTGCACCAGTAGCCATCGCAGAAAATCAGGAATTTCGGCGTGAACTGCACGAAGCGCTCCAGAGTGTCTTTGGCCTCAAAGTCTGACGAACATGAACCCCAGACTTTGCCGAAGCTTTGAGTCACTAGTATCCCAATCACGGCTTCGGAGCAGTTGAGTATGATGGCGGCAACGCGGTCTCCAACCTGAAGCCCTGTATCTGCGCATAAGGCTTGTTGCATTTTGATACTGTGTCATGCGGTTCGAGCCAGTTCAGGTGCGCATATCGTGCTTGTTCTCGGCGCGGGATAGTATCGCCTCGGTGTCGTTGTAACGCGGCAGAAGATTTTCGTCAGGGTTGAGTCGCACTTCGGGGAATGTAGCAGTTTTGGTGGACAGGCTCGTTAAGTCTGAGCCTCATACCGTCGAATCTTGTGCCGCGCACTGCACTAAATTTGGCGAAATCGCGCCAAAACGCACCTTCATTATGCACTGAGTAGAGACGCAATGCCCTAAAATTTTCAAGCTCTGGACGATTTAATTTTTCCGCCAGCTAGCCTAGAAATCGAGTCATAGCGGTTTCTTGTTGTTGCGCTCGGCTACCACAAAAGTGTGTTCATCGTGTTTTAACCTCATCAGAAAGTGTGCACCAAACCGGGGCGTGATCTGATGGTTCGGGTTTGCCGCGCGGAACTTCGTCTATCTCTACAGCCTGCAAGCGTTCGACCGCCTGCGGGGACAGCAGCAGATGGTCTATGCGGATGCCTTCATCCTTGTGCCAGCGTCCGCGTTGATAATCCCAAAAACTATAGCCGCGCCGCTCAGGGTGGAGCGTGCGCCAAGCATCCCAAAACCCGAGATGCTTCAGGGTCATAAAGCGTCGATGTACTTCAGGATGATACAGGGCATCACCGATCCAGACTGAGGCATCGTAGATGTCGTTTTCGCTCGGGATGACGTTGAAATCTCCGGTGATCACCACAGGTTTTTCTTCGCGCAACAAGCTATCAGCATGCACGATCAGACGATCCAACCAGTCGAGCTTGTAGCGAAATTTCACGCTTTCATTGCCCGCGTCATCGTGGACAGGGTTGCCGTTGGGTAAATAGAGACCTGCGAGGATTAAGCCTTGGGCTTCGACCTCACAGTAGCGTGCCTGAGTGTCTTCAGCATTACCCGGCAAATGATCAAGTCGCAACTTGGCTAGAGACTTCGAGAGTATCGCGACACCATTATACGTCTTCTGCCCAACGATTCTGGCGTGATAGCCCAGCATAGCAATCTCGGCTTTTGGAAAGGCTTCGGTGGCGCATTTCAGTTCTTGCAGCACCAAATGATCGGGCTGGTGTTTTTGCAACCACGCGGAGACGGCAGGTTAGCGTTTCTTGATCGAATTGACGTTGAAAGTAGCAATTTTTATCATTTTGCATCCTGAATTGTATCAAAGGTTTCATTTTCAGACTGAAATCCTTATCCTGCGGCGTTGAATCTGAAATCGACCGCGATTTGATCACAATTTTAGACAAGATTTGTAGGGTATTTACAAGTCCTTTGCCAAGGTGGACACTTCTATTGACCATGATTTTTGTTTGATTTGTGATTCATTATCCTGAGAGGTATTTTCTTGATGAAGAATTTGGGCTTTTTTACTGCATTTGGCGTGTTTATCTGCGGCGGGTGATCCTCTGGAGGTATGATCGTTCTGTGTTGACTTTGAGATCTTCCGTGATGGAGGCGGATTTCCAGTATTCCCGTGGCTCGCAAGGAGGTCGTCCACCCCCGTGTTGATGTTCAGGGCTGGCCGCACAACACAATGTGAGCGATGGGCGCATGGAGTTTCTGATCCGGGGTCGTCTGGGCCAGTTGCGCTTTTTAGGTCTGGGGCCTGGCGGGGCGACGTGCCTAGTATTCCGGGAGCGTTTGACGAAGGCGATCTTCCAGCGTCGTGCGTTGTCCTGTGCGGGGTATTTCCCCCGCGGTGGTCAGATTGTAGCTTGGTCTCTGCGCCGGGGCCACGTTTGCGTGAGAAGGAAAAGCAGGCCGTGAAGCGCCGGGAGTAAAGCCAAAGATATCTGGCCTGACTCACCGAGTCAGGCCGACCGGAAGGATGTTGACGCCCGCTGAACGATGAAATTCCGTCAGGGTGGCGGTCAGGATATAGCCATTCCGGTGTCTGGTTATAAGAGCCACGTCGCCCTTGACCGTCGTTACGGTTTCATTCGTGCCCGTGCTATCACGGATGCTGCTCGCCATGATGACTCCCGAAGATCATCAGCAAACATGACACGGGATCAGAAGTCCGGGCAGATAGTGCCCATCGCTCGGGGGTCAACGAAACATTCCCTAGGCGGCAGGGACTGATTTTCCGTCTCCATCGCAGGAAACCTCGAGGCAAACCCATGCCGTCTCATATCGCACGCAGCAACGCCAGCAGATCGCGTATCCGTTCTCGCCATGTCTTTGCCGAACAGAAGCAGCGCATGGCTCTCTCCATTCACGCCATTGGCATCAAATGCGCTGAAGCCAGAATCACTCTGGCGAATGTCGCTTACAACATGAAGCGTTTGGTCTTCTTTGAGCAATGAGCGCTTACCGGACGAATCCGTCTACTCGTCCCAAAATGCCCTTAAATTGAGGCAAAATCCTCGAAATATAGCAACAAATTTAACAAAAGGGGCTGACACTTAAGATTGAGATTTGAGAATGGACTTAAGGTCTTTTGAACTTTCGCATCTGCCGTTTTGCCGGGTTCCAGAAGTGTTCAATGCCATTGATATGATGACGTCCATGAGCAAAAAGTGT
>JABSOH010000174.1 GCA_013216065.1 Alphaproteobacteria bacterium | reverse complement strand
TTTACCCTTCCCGCACGGCGTGTGGTTCGTTCATTGGAGCAGATCATGGAATGGCGAGGCAAGTCCGCGATGTTGATGATGGGCCTGGGTATATCAACTCGATACTCACAAACTGGGCAGAAAATCATCGGGTGCTCCATCTAACCAGGAAAGCCGCAGCAGACATCGAACGCTACAACAGAACCGTTCGCCATGAATGGCTCGGACAAATCTATTCAATTCAATCAAGGAGGGACAAGACTACGCAACAAAATGGCTATGGACAGACAACAATGATCGTCCCGACATGGCTACTGGGGGCATAACTCCCGCAATGAAACTCACACAACATCAACAACAAAAAATCGCCGCATGAAAACCTAGTTCTAAATCACACCAAAAATAGGGAGGATTACCGCGTAGACAAGCCACCAGATATGCTGACCCTTGGTGATCTCGGATATATGGGAACGTCGCCGGAAATCCCCCTAAAAGCATCCAGAAAACATTCTCTCAGCAAGGAACAGAAAGACCATACTGCATGGCACGCGAGGCTGCGCATCGACATAGAACACAGCGTTTTCTGCATGAAAAAGTTCGAAACATTCGCCGATACTCACTGCAATAATAGGCCAGTCAATACGATTGCCAAGAAGACTCGCCAATCTAAATTTGAAAACAGCGTGGCAAAATGGGTAGGAGAAACTGCCGCTAAGTTTTTTACACGCTACTGTGAATCAGGTCTACTGTCTGCCTTAACATCACTTGCACAGTACTGTCCAGAGGGTTTTGTAATTCAAGAAAAACAAAATTGCTTACGTAACCACCCAAGGAAAAAGGCGAGTTACCCCACCCGGACGCTGATCAGGTCATCGACAATACTCGGGTCTGCAAGCGTCGAGGTATCGCCCAATTCAGCATAGTCGTTGGCAGCAATCTTACGCAAAATCCGTCGCATAATCTTACCAGAGCGCGTCTTCGGCAAGGCTGGTGTCCACTGGATCAGATCCACCGCGGCCACCGGGCCAACCTCTTCACGTACCAAAGCCCTGAGGGCCATCTCAAGCTCGAGACTCGGTTCAGAGCCTTGCATCAAGGTCACATAGGCATATAGCCCATTGCCCTTAACATCATGCGGATAGCCAACCACCGCCGCCTCAGCAACATCCTGATGCAGCACCAGCGCGCTTTCGATCTCAGCAGTGCCCAACAAATGTCCCGAGACATTGATCAGATCGTCCACCCGTCCCGTGATCCAATAGTCACCATCGGCATCGCGCCTGGCACCGTCTCCAGTGAAATACAATCCATCGAAGGCAGCAAAATAGGTATCAGCAAAACGCTGATGATCACCATACACTGTGCGCATTTGCCCGGGCCAACTCTCGGCGATACACAGATTTCCTTCAGCCGCGCCGTGTAGCTCCTGAGCGTTGTCATCGACAAGCAATGGCTTGACCCCAAACATCGGACGCGTTGCCGAACCAGGTTTTAAGGTATGCACACCAACCTGCGGCGCAATCATCGCGCCCCCGGTCTCAGTCTGCCACCAAGTATCGACAATCGGACAACGCCGCTCGCCAACCACATCGTAGAACCATTTCCATACCTTGGGATTGATCGGCTCGCCCACCGAAGCCAACACACGGATTGATTGCCGAGAATGCTGCATAACCCAGCTATTGCCTTCGCGCATCAACGAGCGCAACGCCGTCGGAGCGGTGAAGAAAATCGTGACCTGGTGCTTATCGCAGACCTGCCAGAAGCGCCCAGCATCGGGATAGCTCGGCACACCCTCGAACATGATCGTGGTGGCACCACTGGCGAGCGGCGCGTACACAACATAGGTATGCCCTGTGATCCAGCCAACATCCGCCGTGCACCAATGCACGTCACCGTTTTGATAGCCAAAAACGTGCTTAAAAGTCGTCATTCCGTACAGCAGATAGCCGCCAGTCGTGTGTAAAACCCCTTTGGGTTTGCCCGTTGAGCCTGACGTGTACAAAATAAATAGCGGATCCTCAGCATTCATCGCCTCAGGTGCGTAGATTGCGGGCTGAGCCGCCACAGCTTCAGCGTAGTCGACATCTCGATCGGCAATCCAGTCGATATCGGCTTCAAGATAGCGCACGCAAAACACTGTCTTGACGTTCGGACAATCCAAAAGTGCAGTATCAACATTCTTCTTCAGCGCAATACGCTTATTACCGCGTACGCCTTCATCGGCAGTGATCACCGCACAGGAATCGCAATCCCGAATTCGCCCTGCTAATGCCGCCGGAGAAAAGCCGCCAAATACCACCGAATGCACCGCACCAATGCGTGCGCAGGCCAGCATGGCATAGGCCGCTTCGGGGATCATCGGCATGTAGATTGAGACCCGATCCCCTTTGCCGATCCCATGCACCTTCAAGACATTCGCGAAACGACAGACCTGATCGTGCAATTCCTGATAGCTGATATAGGCTTGTTGATCTGGATCATCGCCTTCCCAAATGATCGCGGTCTGATCGGCGCACGTAGCCAAATGACGATCAATACAGTTCACGGTTAGATTTAGCACTCCATCCTTGAACCACTTGATAGAGAGCGCGTTTTTATCAAAATTCGTGTCTTTGATTTTGGTCGGAAACTGCATCCAATCCAAATCGCGCGCACGCTCAGCCCAGAAGCCTTCAGGGTCTTCGATCGAACGTTGATACTCGCGCTCGTACTCGGCAAAATTCATTAGGCCTTGATCAAGTTTCGGAGGATAAAGATCGGTCATGAGAGAGTCCTTACAAATCGAGCAGCAAACAGGGCACGCGAAAACGTAGCCGTTTTCGTGTACAATTTGTAGTTTTATCCCTTAGCAGATTCAAGTAAACATCAAAATTTCTCAATCCTGCTTCACTCTGGAAATCCGACTGTGACCGAAACCTCTCCTATCATCGGAACACTTCAAGCTCTTTAAGCACAATATGATTTTACGTCTTCACACTGGTGGCATCGACCCTCCACCCACAATGACACCGCTGCCGCATAGTGCACATTGCAGGTACAATTGATCGAAAACACATCCTCTGGCGCATCCGGTTTTCAATGCAAGAACGTCTATATCCTGCCAAGAGTACTAGGTAGTGCAGTCACGAGATATTGAACCATAGCGCGATGCATCTGATGTGTATGGCGGCGGTGCGGAGTTTTTGGCGTATTCTGTTGCAGC
>JABSOH010000173.1 GCA_013216065.1 Alphaproteobacteria bacterium | reverse complement strand
TGATAAGCGCCGTTGCCCACACTGGGCTCACCAAAGCAGACGCAACGAAAGCCGTTGATGCCGTACTTGGTAGCATTACATCCAGCCTCAAAGCTGGGAATGATGTGCGTTTGGTCGATTTCGGCACTTTCAGCATCAACCGCCGCGCTGCATCTGAAGGCCGAAATCCCCGCACCGGTGAGAAAATCACCATTGCCGCAGCAAATGTGGTGAAGTTCAAGGCTGGAAAAGGTTTGAAAGACACCGTCAATAGCTAGTATTTTTGCGGGGCTTCGATTCTGGCAAACGTCCCAGAGCGTGCTGTTGCTTAGTTCGTTTTGTGATAGATAAGGCGCCGAAGCCTTACTCTTGTGCGGCCGAATAATCTTGACCCTCGGTCTTCGGTTCACTGTGTGTTCCTGTGCAAGGGCGGTTAGCTCAGTTGGTAGAGCGTCACGTTTACACCGTGAATGTCGGCGGTTCGAGCCCGTCACCGCCCACCACGCCTTGCAGAATTCCATAATCTGCTCTCATGTCTGCTCTAAGCCTCTTTGGCATCGCCTGTTTGATCGTTCTCGTGCTTTGTGGGCGCATGATTATGGAGCGATTCCCACCTCGAAGCCGTCTTGATTGGCTAAAAATCCTCGTCCTCAGCCTCGCGGTGATCGCGAGCATGATCCCACTGGTTTTTTGGGATTTCAGCGCATAAGAAAAAGACGGCTTTGCACAGGTTGTGGTTTAGGCGTTGTCGCGCGGAAGACCGGAATGTACCTTAATTATATACATGAGGATTTGAGCACGGCAATAACGACAAGGCTGATCAGATTCTACAGCATGCCTAGAGCCATCTTGGCATCTTCGGACATCATATCCATCGTCCAAGTTGGTGACCAGGTCAAACGTACCATCACTTCGCCGACCCCTTGTACCTCACCGACAGCATCCGCGACCTGTTGCGGCAAAATCCCCGCCACCGGGCAATTCGGCGAGGTTAAAGTCATCACCACCTCAATGTCACCGTTCTCCGATTGCAACAAATCGTAGATCAGGCCAATGTCAAAAATATTCACTGGAATTTCCGGATCGTACACCGTGCGCAGTGCTACCACGATACCCTCACCTGTCACCTTAGACTCGTCTTCTTCGAGTGGCTCGCCCGCGTACCACAAAGTTCCCTCTTCGACGGGTTCCGATTGCGGATGCATCGGATGCAGATCGCGATAGGGATTGATATCTTGTGCATCCATGGCTTAATCCTCTAACATGCGTTGGGCTTTGCGCAGTGTTGTGCATAAGCGATCGATATCTTCTCGGGTATTGTACAGCCCCAGCGACGCACGCACGGTGGCATGATGCGGTATATTGAGCAGATTGTGTAACGGCATTGCGCAATGATGCCCGGCTCGCACCGCAACACCGCCAAGCTGATCGAGCAATTGCGCTACGTCGTACGGATGCGCACTCCCCAACGAAAAGCTCACCAACCCGGCACGATGTTCAGCATCACCATGGACATGTAGACTGGGTATCTCGCGCAGTTTCTCAAGCAAGGTCACAGTCAATTCAGCCTCACGAGCAAAAATCTCTGATAGTCCAATCGTCTCAATATACTCAATAGCAGCCTTCAAGCCGATGGCTTCGATGATCGGTGGCGTACCTGGCTCGAATCGCGCTGGCGGCAATGCCCAGGTACTCTGATAGTAATCGACGGTATCGATCATGTCGCCACCGCCCAACATCGGGGGCATTTCGGCGAGAATCTCAGCCTTGCCAAACAGAAAACCAATGCCACTCGGACCGTAGAGCTTATGCCCTGCCCCGCAATAAAAATCGACGTCTAAAGATTGCACGTCCACACTTTGATGCACAATACCTTGGCAACCATCTATCAGAATTTTAGCCCCAACATCATGGGCAGCCTGGGTCATTTCGGCGATGGGATTGACCGTACCCAACACGTTCGAGGTATGAGTCACCGCCACCAAGCGCACGCGATGATCCCGCAATAAGCGGCGGTACACCTCTTGATCAAGGCTGCCATCAACGCATAGTGGGATCACCCCAAGATCGAAACCCGCACGGCGTGCCGCGATTTGCCAAGGCACAATATTCGCGTGGTGTTCCATGGCGCTGATCAGCACTGTATCACCGGCACCAAAGTACTCAGCAGCGTAGCTGTGCGCCACCAGATTGATCAGCGAGGTCGCGTTCATGCCAAACACAATCTCGGCCGGATCAGCAGCCCCTAAAATACGCTGCACTGCATCACGCGCCGATTCGTAATTGCTGGTCGCCTTTTCTGACAGATAATGCAGGCCACGATGCACATTAGCATACCCGGACTGCATGCATTCCACCATAGAATCAATCACGCATTGTGGCTTTTGTGCCGAAGCACCGCTGTCGAGGTACACCAAAGGATGATCGTTGACTTTCAGCGCTAAAGCTGGAAAATCTGTACGTATGGCAGACCAATCAAGCGGCATTAGGCCGCCTCTGCCATCGCGTGCAATTTCTCGCGCGCGATGGCGGCAAATTGCTTGGCAAGGGTGCGATCCGTCATATCAGCAAAAACGTCCTCAAGGTAAGCCTCGATCAGCATAATTTGCGCCTGTGCTTTGGGGATGCCGCGTGCCATCAGATAAAACCACTGATCTTGATCCAACTGTCCAACCGTGGCTCCGTGCGAGCATTTGACATCATCGGCATAAATCTCAAGCTCGGGTTTACTGCGCACTTCAGATTGTTGCGACAGTAACAACGCGCGATTCATCTGGTAGGCATCGGTGCGCTGGGCGATTTGATCGACCAAGATCCGCGCTTGAAACACACCCTGCGCCTGATCCGACAATACGCCTTTATAGACTTCGCGCGAATAGCTATCCGGTGCCAAATGTTTGATCTGGCTGGTGTTATCTATATGCTGGTGGCCGCACCCAATATAGGCACCGTTGACAATGGCTTCCGCCTGCGGACCCACAATCAGCACCTCGCTATCCTGCCGCACCAGACTGCCGCCCATGTTGAGGACAAAAGCATCAAGGTGCGCACCTTCGCCGACGCGCGATACACTGGCGGCAATATGAGCATGATGCTGGTCAAGACTTTGCCATTTGTAGTGCGTGAGGCTGGCTTGATCGGCAAGTTCAATCTGCACCAGACTGTTATAATAGGCACTATAGCCTACATCTGGAGCTTGGGGTTGCAG
>JABSOH010000172.1 GCA_013216065.1 Alphaproteobacteria bacterium | reverse complement strand
CGGCGTTGGATAAGCGCAATACTGCATCCGGTGTCTGGGCGGACAGTGCCTATCGGTCAAAAAAGAACGAGACCTTTTCTGCACAAACACGGCGACCAGAGCAACGTCCACTATCGCAAGCCACGAGGCAAGCCCATGCCTTGCGCATATCCGGCGCGGAAAGGCGACCCGCTCGAAACACCGTGCACCGATAGGACGTGTCTTCGCCGTGCAAAACAGGCCATGGGAATGTTCATCCGCAGCATTGGAAAGGCGCAGGTCAGAACAAGGATCGGCATGGCCAACATCGTCTACAACATGAAAAGGCTCCGGCGGAAAAATCGCTCCGGCATAGACAAAACACAGCAACAGCATACAAAAAAGCGGCAAGACAAACAGAAAATTCCAAAGAAAACGCAAAACACAGTTTGCCTAAACCACAAAAAACAACAACAATAACACTAAACACACCATTTTAAACGCTTAATAGAGGCTCTCAACTGCCTGTAGCGCAGTCATATAACATACATGACTACAGACCGATGAAGCACTAAACAACGATCCGATAAAAATCTGGGACGTGTAGGGCCGATAGCAGATCAGGCGTCGCAACAACTGCCCTGCAAACTCCAGATGATACCTTCACCGGCTGATGCTCTCTACCCGATATGCGTTCTGTGTTCGTTCTCCAAATCGGATGAAGCGGAGCAACCAAGGCATCACAATCAATTAGACGGATACCTGACAAACAAAAAAACAGGTCCGGACGGCCACGCAATATTTTCAAAACTTGCATGATAAATAAATCCTATAATGATTTGAAAAATCATATAGCATAAAAGATTAAGGGAATTATATACAAAACCAACCATTTTTTGAAACAATGCTTACCATTCTGCATCTTGTGTGCGATGAATTCTATTTAGATAACAGGGAGATGCGAAGTGGCTAAAACCGTTCCATCTGGCACAATAAGTTCTTTTCAGTTCATATCAAGGTTTCCCGACGAGATATCGGCGAGGGAACATGTTGAGCGTCGTTGATATGCTGACATGGGATAAAGGCCGGATAGGTTTGGGCTATAGAACACGGCACAGGAGCGAATTTTGCGTTATCCTGCAAAAAGAACCCCGGCGTGCAAAGGGTGTTTGGACTTTGAGGAATATCCCCGATGTCTGGCAAGAGAAAATTCCCAGGAAAACACATCCGCATAACAAGCCGGTTGATTTGCAGGGAGAACTTATAGAGGCGGTTACGTCGCCGGGGGATTTGGTTGTTGATCCTGCGGCGGGTTCGTTTTCCGTTCTGGATGCTTGTCGTATGCGAGGCCGAAATTTCCCTGGTTGTGATGTAAGCGTTTAAAAATGGTAAAACTGGGCGATACTCAGGGGAAGTCTCTGGAACAGATTTCTAGCGGTGCCTATGCAAGATGTTTTGGCGACCTGGAACTAAGCCAGTTGCTTAGCAGGGTTCAATCCCTGATGATCAAAAACGGATATGAACTGGAAACATCATTACAAACCTGGTTTCTGATTTGCTCATTAAAGACCTTGACGACTTTCTATCGGCTCAAATCATGAGGCAAGGGTTGTTGAAAAGAAAGTTGTCAGACAATGTTCAATCATTGCAGGTCACTCAATCGAGCCTGATTTTATCATCTTTCAGCGCATAAAATCGACACAGAACTGTTACATACTGGAATTGAAAGACGGGCATGAATTTGACACGAAGTCAGCCGCCAAAGAGCAGGCCAATCTGCGCACTTTTTTAAGCGAAAACGCAATGGCTCTACGGTATTTTCAAAGTTACTGCAAAATATGCTGCTTTAATGCGGAGTCAAAAGAGCAAATTCGGTCAGGGTTCAAGAACAAGATCGCTGTATCTCAAGCGATGACAGGGAGGGAATTGTGCGAAATATTGCCCCTGGATTACAATGCGATTATAGAAAGTCGCGCCAATGACAGAGAGGACAATTTCAATCAGTTTCTTGGAGATTTAACACAGATTAAACCTGTAATGAATTGGATAAAGGCTAATAAAGGGTAAACAAAATGGTTAGCTGTGTATATAATTCCCAATTAATACTACAGATTTTTTTATTCTAAGACCTTCTAAAATAAAGCTTAAATGCTTAAAAAATTCTTCTTTGCCATGATCTCTGGTTTTCGTTTCTTTTTTTCACTTGACTTTGCCTCTTGATTAAGTTTTCTCCCTTAGTCGAAAAGCGCTAGACTAAGAGTTACTAACAAACGAATCCCTAACGTAAGAAGGCTTCAGGCAATCATCGTCGTGGCGGATGCGTTATTCGGACGGAACCAATCCAGTGGGCCATCTGGTGTTGATCTAAAGCCTGTACTTGAGGATTGTGTGGGTATAGATTCTGGCGCACCCGACAGGATTCGAACCTGCGGCCTTTGCCTTCGGAGGGCAATGCTCTATCCAGCTGAGCTACGGGTGCTTTGTTACGCTTTTTTGTCGATACTTTCGTGCCTGATTAGACTAAACGTCGATTGCGTGTCTTGGAGCGGGTGAAGGGAATCGAACCCTCGCACATGGCTTGGGAAGCCAACGCTCTGCCACTGAGCTACACCCGCCTAGCACGGACGTTTATCTAAACTGTGGCAAGTAAAAAAGCGAGGATTTTCCGCGCAATATGCCATAAAATTCGCCGATAATGGCATCAAGCATAGTATTTTTGCGTTGGCAGTGCCATTACCTGCGGGTTTTCCGATGCCTCCTAGATTATTGTAGTCACGAGATGAGAAATAAGAGATTCTTGTAAATCTAAGGAGGATCTCACATGACACAGGTAGCATCACATCCAGACACGACATATCAAAGCAAGGAAGAGGATTGCTGGAACCGCGCCGCGCGGGAAGTTGGGGCGGCATAGCCAGAGACAATCGGCAGTTTATCGACGTGGTTTTCCGGATCATACGCACCGATGCGCCAAGGCCGTGACTTGCCGCCGGATTGCGGTGACTGGAGCAATACGCACCGTCGTTTGGCGCGATAGGGGCGTGTGGAAAAAGTTTTTAGAAATCCTGATTGACAAGCCTGATTACGAATGGCGTCATGATTGACGCATCCCATTGCAAGGTTCATCCTCGTGCCTGCGGCGCAAGAGGCGGCAATCAGGAGATGAACCGTACAAAAGGGGGGCTCAAATAAAACTGCATCTGGCCGCGCAGGGCATGATCCTCGAGAGTGCCCTTGAGCAGGGTATGGACCACCAAAAAAAATCGCCGCGATCAACGT
>JABSOH010000171.1 GCA_013216065.1 Alphaproteobacteria bacterium | reverse complement strand
CGCGCGTGGCTACGACGTACTACGCCAAGGTTGCCCCTACGATTTTCAACAACTTGCGGTGGAACAGGCAGTGTTCACGCGCTTTCAACACGCCGAGATTCTGATCGATCATGCCGCTGAGGATACGGTGGATGTTATGGTGCGCGCCAGTTTTGCCAACTATGTGTGGGATCATTTAGCATACGCCAGCGATCAACTCTACGCCTTCGCCGAAAGTGCTTTAGATGGTTAATTCTCGCGCAACTCAAGCACCTCTCGGCCTTTCCATGCACGACGCACCTAGACCTTGACTCGTACAAAACAGTTCTGGAGGTATCTAACTGATTTAGCAAAGCCAAAGCGGATTGATGATTTCCTCTGCAACAAAGTTCCGGTGCGCCGCAAGAGTATCAGCTTCGGTGGTGAGTGCGGCAACACGACGTGCAACAAAGGGCTTGCTGCGATTGTTCTGCTGCTGTTTTTCTATGCGTTGCTGAACTTGCGCTGCGGCCATCGGCCGTTGCTCGAACTGCATGGTGTGTTGCTCCCCCGCCGTCATTTTCACGTAGACCCGCGCCAACAGAATCGAATCCCTCAGCGCGCCATGCAACACACGACCGCCATTGTCGACATCCAACCGCTCGCACAGTGCATCAAGGCTATGACGACTCGATTTGTATCGTTGGCGCGACATTTTCAAGGTGTCGATAAACCGTGACGGCGGTAAGGGCGGATAGTCGGCCAATTGCAATTCACAATTCAGAAACATCCGGTCAAAATCAGCATTATGCGCAATTAAAGGCGAATCTCCAAAAAATTCGAGGATGTCCGCCAGTTTTTCGCTGAAAGTGACCTGCTTGGCGAGAAATTCGTCCGATAGACCATGCACTTCATAGGCACCAACGTCAACCGCGCGTTCGGGGTTAAAGTAAAATTGCAGGGTCTCACCCACCGCATTATCAACAATCTCAACCGCACCGAGTTCAACGATACGATGTCCAAGATCGACCCGGGTACCCGTGGTTTCGGTGTCAAAGACGACCTCGCGCATTATTATTTGTCCAACAGATCGTTGGCAACCCTAGCGGGATCACGCCCCTGACTGTCTACCAGAGGGCTGCTGAAGAATCGAAAGAATTCGCTACTGTTCGGGTTTACCACCATGGTGGTTTTGTCGTTCAAATTCTCATCGTATTCCTGCATACTCTTATAAAAATAGAAGAACTCGGGATCACGGCTATAGGCTTCCGCCAAAATCCGCGTGCGTCCGGCCTCGCCTTCACCACGCAGAATATCAGCCCGACGATTCGCTTCTGCCTGAATCACCACCCTCTTTTTGTCCGCGAGCGCACGAATTTTCTGCGCCAATTCACGACCCTCAGCACGAGCCTCACGAGCCTCACGCTCGCGCTCGGTACGCATACGATTGAACACCGCCTCGGAAGTTTGTGACGGCAAATCGGTCCGCCCGACTCGCACGTCCAACACCTTGATCCCCAAGGTTTCCGCCTGAGGCGCGACTTCAGAGATAATGCGCTCCATCACCGTGCTACGACCTGGACCCAGCAATTGCGGCAAAGACACCGTCGCAATCACACGACGCATTGCCGAATTCATGTTCTTGCCAAACAAATCACGCAAGCGCTCCTCGGTGCGAACGCGTTGAAAAAACACCACCGGCCGAGAAATTCTGAAGCGCGCAAAACCATCAACGATGATCCGCTTCTTATCGGTTAGCAATACCTCGAAATTGGGTGGATCCAAGTCCAACACCCGATCATCATACGATATAAGCTGCTCAACAAACGGCAGTTTGAAGTTCAAGCCCGGACTCGTCACCACACGCTTAACCTTACCGAATTGCAGAACGATAACCTGCTTGGTTTCCGAGACCGCGAAAACCGAATTGTACCCCACGAATGCCAGTGCGGCAACCAGAATCAGGACGACACCAAGTTTAGATTTTATCACAATACGGCTCCTGCACTATTGGTTAGATTGGGCTTTTTTGCCGATCTCTGGCAACGGTAGGTAGGGCACCACGCCGGAACCGCTCTCGTCGAGCAACACTTTTTCGGCATTGCCCATAATCTTACCCACAGTTTCCATAAACATACGCCGTATCGTCACGTCCGGAGACTTGCGATATTCCACGTACACCTGCGTGAAGCGACTCGCCTCACCTTCAGCCTCTTTCAATAACTTATCGCGATAAGCTTCGGCCTCGCGCAAGGTCTGCTCCGCCGATCCACGAGCCTGAGGCACAATCGTGTTCGCATAGGCCTCGGCTTCGTTACGCAAGCGATCCCGATCCTGACGCGCACGCTGCACGTCGTTAAACGCATCAATCACCTGCGACGGCGGATCAGACTTCTGCAACTCGACACGCTCAATCAAAATCCCCGAAACATAATTGTCTAGTGTTGTTTGCAACAACGTCGCCGCTTTCTGCTCGATACTTGCGCGCCCATCAGTGACCACCGAATCAAACGCACTCTGCCCGACCACTTCGCGCATCGCACTCTCGGCCGCAATCTTTACCGTGCGCTCAGGATTCTGCATATTAAACAGAAAATCCACAGCATCCATCACCCGATAAAACACCGTAAAATCCATATCGACGATGTTTTCATCACCAGTCAAAATCAGGCTTTCTTCAGCAATATCCCGTACCGCCGTACCTTCTCCAAAACTGCGATAGCCAATGTTTAAACGTCGCGAACGCTCGACTTCTGGCTTGAGTACGTCTCCAATCGGACTCGGATAGTTATAATGCAGACCCGGCGCAGTACGCTCCCACAATTTGCCAAAAACCAACTCAATGCCTTCCTGACCCGGCTCGACACGGTACGTCCCCGAAGCCAGCCACAGCCCAAGTACCGCCAAAATCACCAGTACCAAACCACGTCCACTACGCGGCGAAAATTTTTTAAATTTCTCCTGACCCTGACGGATAATGTCCTCGATATCCGAACCATTCCCCTGCTCCCATGAATTTTTCGGCCGTCCAGAGCCATCGCCGCCGCGGGGGGCACCGCCCCAAGGGCCATCGTTGTGGAAAATAGGCAATCGGATGCTCGACATGGTGGGGAAATCCTTCCAATCAGACTAAATCGGCTCAAAAACTCACGCCGCACCAGAAAAGCAAAAGCCCTCTAATACGCCAACAAAGCAAACTATTACGCCTCGGTCAATATGGACACTACACCTCAAAAATCAAGCCGGAAACAGCTTTAATCGCCTAATCGGTACAGTTTTTGTTGATCTGATCATTCGCCTTGGTAAAG
>JABSOH010000170.1 GCA_013216065.1 Alphaproteobacteria bacterium | reverse complement strand
TTACACCGATAGGGTTGTGGCTTTTCATTCTTGACGATGGATGTACGGCCTCCGCCGCAACTGCCCGCACAGCCCGGAGAACCACCCCATCTTAAGCCAAGCACTTCATAATGAGGTACTGTGGCAATGTTTGGAAGCGCGATAGGGCGTACAACTTGAGGCAATTCTGGACAGCAAGTGCCATGTAGCAGAATAACATGATCCGCAAAACTGTGCGCTAGTGCCGTTTTTGATCATTGTGGGTCAATTCTTGTTTCTCGGTTGGCTAGGTGATCCGGAATTGAAATGCACAGAAGCGTCTGGAAGCATGGTTCAATACGATCCAAAATTGTTCTAAGTTCACGACGATGCTGCTACGCGCGAAGCTTGGTCGTACTGGCCTGAGATGTTGCGCAGTATTTTGGCGGTCTGGTGTAGCGTTTCGAGATCGCGGGAGTTACTGAGCGTTGGATTGACTAGGCATTGATCACGGATTTCGCGGTAACGAGCGCAGAGTTCTGCGCCAGATCTGGTGGTGCAGTAGAACATCTCTTTGCCGCGTTTTTCGTTTGAGATTAGCCTAGCTTTCAGAAGTTTCTTCAAGGCGTAGTTGACGGTGTGGCGATCATCGATATTGAGTACAAAAGCGATATCGCTTAGGCGCTTATGGCGTTCACGGTGATTGACATTGTGCAGCACCAAAATATCCAATGGATTAAAATCCTTGACCCCTGTTGCACCCATGCAGTGAATCATCCAGCGCCTGAAGGCGTTGTAGGCGACTATCAAGCCGTATTCAAGCTCGCTCATGGGCATCGTGTCGGGGTTGGAGCGGTGCGCTGAGGAGGTATTTGGTTGATCGGGCATGTTGAAACTCTGCATGATGGTTTGGCTAACGAGGGTATTTTAGCACTTTTCGTGCGAGAAGGAAAAGTATTTGATAGATATATGGATATTACGTTGATGTTTTATCATTATAATGTTTTACACGAACTAATCGCCAATTCGTACGGGGTAGGATCATTGTCATGAGCAACAACACATCGCAACAATGGCAGTTTGGGGTGGATCGTGGTGGTACATTCACCGATATTGTTGCGATAGCACCGGATGGAACCTTAAGCACGTTCAAAGTGCTGTCGGATAACCCCGAACAATATCGTGACGCGGCGGTGCATGGCTTCAAGAGTCTTCTCGGTGTTCGCGAGGTACCGCAGGGTAAAATTGCGACGGTGAAGATGGGTACGACGGTGGCTACTAATGCCCTGCTCGAGCGTAAGGGCGACGCTACGGTATTGCTAATTACGTGCGGTTTCGCCGATTTGTTGCGCATAGGCTATCAGAACCGACCGAAGTTGTTTGATTTGGATATCCGGTTGCCTGAACTGCTGTACCGCGAAGTGATCGAAGCCTCGGAGCGTATCGGTGCCGATGGAAAGGTGCTACAGCCGTTGGATGTTGCTGCGGTTCGAGCAAGTTTGCAGCAGGCTTATGATCGTGGGATACGCGCGGTGGCGATTGTTTTTTTTCACGGTTATCAATTCAGTGCCCACGAGGAACAAGCGGCAGAGGTAGCATGCGATATTGGCTTTACGCAAATTTCAACCAGCCACCGCACCAGCCCGCTCATCAAGCTAATCTCGCGCGGGGATACCACGGTGGTTGACGCTTATCTGTCGCCGGTTTTACGGCGTTACGTGCAGCAGGTCAGTGACGAATTGGGCGCAAGCAAAAAAGGAACTGATAATGCGGCATGCGCGCGCTTGATGTTCATGCAGTCCCATGGTGGCTTAACTGATGCCAATCTATTTCAGGGTAAGGATGCCATTCTCTCAGGCCCTGCTGGCGGTGTGGTGGGGATGGTGCTCACGGCAAAGGCGGCGGGTTACAATCGTTTGATCGGCTTTGATATGGGCGGCACATCAACGGACGTTTGTCATTACGGCGGGCATTTTGAACGCTCGCTTGAGACCGAAGTTGCGGGTGTGCGTGTGCGTGCCCCGATGATGCACATCCACACTGTTGCGGCGGGTGGCGGTTCGATTTTGCACTTCCGGCAGGGACGGATGCAGGTTGGTCCTGAAAGCGCAGGGGCTAACCCGGGTCCAGCTTGTTATCGCCGAGGTGGGCCTTTGACGGTGACCGATTGCAACGTCTTGCTCGGCAAGGTTCAGCCCAAGTTCTTCCCGCATGTTTTTGGGGGGAATGCTGACCAGCCCATAGATGCAGAGGTGGTGCAGGTTAAGTTTCACGAGTTAAGCGCGCAGATTGCGGTGGAAACTGGTGGTGTAGCGAAATCTTCTGAAGAGCTTGCCGAGGGATTTTTGCGCATTGCGGTCGAAAACATGGCGAACGCGATTAAGAAAATTTCGGTACAGCGCGGTTACGATGTTACGGAATATGTGTTGAACTGTTTTGGCGGTGCAGGTGGGCAGCATGCCTGTCTGGTGGCGGATGCTTTGGGGATGAAAACGATTTTTGTACATCCCTACGCGGGTGTTTTGTCGGCGTTTGGGATGGGGATGGCGGACATTCGCTCTCTGCGCGAGCAGCAATTCGCACAGCCGCTCGCCGAGCTTGAGGCAGCCGAAGTGGTGTGGAAGGGTCTGGATCAAGCTGCGCAGGATGAGGTCGCAGCACAAGGGGTGTCTGCGACGGATATTCGTTTGGAGCGCACTGCGCATATCCGCACTCAGGGTGCGCATCAGAGCCTTGAAGTGCCGTTTGGTGATCCTGAAGCGATGACCAAAGCCTTTGAGGTCACGCATCAGCAACGCTATGGTTATGTGTCGCACGGGGGTGAATTGCTTCTCGACGTGTTATCGAGCGAGGCAGTGGGTATTGTGGCGCAGCAATTTCCGAAAATTCCCCGAGCCTCAGCGCGCCGTGATGCTTTGATCAAACGGGTAGAGATGTGCAGTGGCGGAAAGACTCAACAAGTTGCGGTGTATGATCGCGCACATGTGCAGCTTGGTGAAGTGATCCAAGGCCCAGCGATCATCATTGAGGCCACAGGCACTAATATCATAGAGCTTGGTTGGCAAGCAGAACTTGATTCGGCTCAAAACTTGATTATTCAGCGCTATTTGCCGCGTACCAAGACCGAGGTAGTTGGCACCGATGCTGATCCAATTATGCTCGAGGTGTTCAATAATCTGTTTATGTCCATCGCCGAGCAGATGGGGGCGGTGCTTCGAAACACCTCGGTCTCCACCAACATCAAGGAGCGCCTCGACTACTCCTGCGCGGTCTTCGACGCCGAAGGCGGACTGATCGCCAACGCGCCGCATATCCCGGTGCATCTCGGCGCCATGCAGGAGACGGTTCGCGCGGTCCG
>JABSOH010000169.1 GCA_013216065.1 Alphaproteobacteria bacterium | reverse complement strand
ACCAATTTTCACGACATCTTTAAATGCCTCTGATTTTGCCTGTAGTGTATCTCTTAATTGTTCAACACCTGGAATTGTGTTTTGAACTATTTTTTGGTAACAAGCAATGTGCATCCCTGTTGGGAAGGTGTCATTACTTGATTGACTTTTATTTACGTCGTCATTCGGAGTAAGCGTTTTTTCACCTTCTCCAATTTTATTTCCAGTATTAACGTGTGCACGATTTGCGATGACCTCGTTCGCGTTCATGTTGCTTTGCGTACCCGAACCCGTCTGCCACACCACAAGGGGGAAATCTTCAATCAATGTACCTGCAATCACCTCGTCGGCGGCCCGCACAATCGCCTGCCCGATCTCCGATGGCATAATCCCAAATTGCATATTTACCAGCGCAGCCGATTTCTTTTGCACCCCCAAAGCCTTGATCAACGCCGCAGGCATCTTTTCAGTGCTGATACGAAAATTCTGTAACGAACGCGCCGTCTGCGCCCCCCAATACCGATCGGCAGGAACCGTCATTGTCCCCATGGTATCGGATTCTTCGCGCATGCCTGTGCGTTCGCGTACCGGAGTAGTTTCAGCCATCGACATCCCCTTCATCTCAACTATTTTTTGCGGAACTGATCTAATGACACGATTTTACTCTCGTCGTCGTCACCCGCAGGATCAGACACCCATTCTTTCGCTTCTTCCGAATCTCTCGGCGCAGCAGAACCGTAATGCATCGACATCTGATCTTGCTCAAAGGCATGCTCTGGCATCTCGATACCATGCATGCCCTCTTCCCAATTGCTGAGTTGCAAAACAAAGCCACAAAACGGATCATAAAAACGCGTCAATGCCGAATAGGGCACCGTCAAACGTTCCAGAACTCGAGAAAAACTCAGCGAAACCGAAAAATCTCGTTCCGTCACTACAAGATCGTAATAGCGATTTTGCAACACAATGGTCATTTCCTCAGGATACCGCTTGTGCAGACTCTCAGAAATACTCACCGTCGGATCCGTGGTGTCAAAGCTGATGTACAAATGGTGCTCACCCGGAAAGCCCTTGCGTGCAACTTCGCCCAGTACCGTCCGGATCAGCCAATGCATTGATCCTGTGATCAGGTTGTCGTAATCAACATGATTGTCGTAAATGTACTGGTCTTTTTGTTCATCGTCACTCATGACGAATCCTCACCCATAAAAAACGTTGCGGTACATCCGTACAATTTCCGCAAATTTTGTGGGGGATTTCTGTTGTTAGGCATCCCCCGAGCCCCACCTCAGATTAGCTCGAACCCAAGGAATTGAAGGTTGTTACCTTCACTGCGACTACGCAGCTACAGCAACGAGCTCGTCATTATCATTTGCGTTTAACGAGTAGCCCGATAACGGCGGTACAATACCGAGTGCTGATGAGACTTTTACCACGTACGTCGATCCTGTTTCGCCCCCCAAAAAGCCTTATATGTTCGAGCTTTGCAGTACACACAGCCTTCGTCTGGTGGAGGCGCCGGGTACCGCCCCCGGGTCCGTTCCGCTTATTTTATCACAACATGTAACACCATAGCTGAGCGTACTCAGCAAAGCCCAATATAGAGCATTCATACAGAAAGCACAATTTGCAGATCGCGCAAATCTCACCTGCTCGTAAGGTATCACAAGAAAATCGGCGATAATTTTAGAGAGTATGACGGTCTAACCCGCAGTTATAGTGGGATCGAGATCTCAGCCCGAGATTTGGGCTGAGACTTCCAGCAAATCTTGCCATTCAAGTTTTGAACCAAGCTACACACGATGCCGATGCCGAGTCCTTTACGCGACATCGAAAGCACTGGTTCATCGAGTCCAGGATCATAATTCAACCCCGAGCCACTATCCTCGATTACAATGTTCAGCGTATCGGATTCTTTCTCAACCCTGACCAGCACCGTACCACCCGGACAGGCATTGATGGCATTGTCGAGCAGATTGCTCAATATTCGCCCAATACGGTAGCACACAAGTGCCGGAATATTTTCGTCAAACTGCACCTCAAATTTAACCTCAACCGCATTGCTTTCCGCTTTCTCTCTGCATTGCTCTTGGATGACTAAGATCAAATTTCCAAAAGTCTCAACATCACCATCCAGGGTAGCATCGAGGGAAAAGTCCGCCATGTCGTCAATGATTCCCGACAGATAATGCGCGTACTCAACAATGCGTCCAGCATAGAACTTGAGCGTCGCGTCTTTCGCTTGCAAAACGATCAGGTCAGCATTACCACTAATCACCTGAAGCGGGTTGCGCATGTCATGCGCTGCTCGCGCCAACGCTTTATTGACGAGTGTATCTTCTTGTATTTTTCCAACATTTTTTGAAGTCATGTTGACGATAAATCCATCAAACTGATTCAGAGATTTTTTCTGAAACATGTTCAGCAAGGCAGTCTACCTTGTTCATCAAGCGTCGGTCAATACTGACCTGAGTTTAAACAATATTTCTTCTATTGAATATAGTATTATGCTTCAATATCTTAAACTTATACAAAAAGTTCTTGATGAAGGGTACGACAGGCTCGATCGCACGGGTGTTGGTACTCGGGCACTTTTCGGCGCCCAAATGCGTTTTGATCTTCAGGCAGGGTTTCCTTTGTTGACTACGAAAAAGCTGCATATGCGCTCAATCATTACGGAATTGCTATGGTTTTTGCGCGGTGAAACCAATATCTCGGCCCTACACCAGCACGGTGTAACAATTTGGGACGAATGGGCCGATGCCGAGGGCAACCTAGGCCCGGTTTACGGCAAGCAGTGGCGAAGCTGGTTGGGCGCAGATGGAAGCACGGTCGATCAAATCTCTGATGTCATCGCGACCATCCGCCATAATCCTGATTCGCGGCGCATGATTGTCTGCGCTTGGAATGTTGGCGAGCTTGAACAGATGGCTCTGCCGCCGTGCCATTGCCTGTTTCAGTTTTTTGTTGTCGGTGGTCGTCTAAGTTGTCAACTCTATCAACGCAGTGCTGATCTGTTTTTGGGGGTGCCATTCAACATTGCCTCTTACGCTTTGCTGACCCATATCCTCGCCGAGGTGTGTCATCTTGAAGTGGGTGAGTTCGTGCATACTTTTGGCGACGTGCATCTGTATCGCAATCATTTTGATCAAGCACACGAGCAACTTACACGCCAGCCACGCGACTTGCCCTCTGTTCATATTCACCGACCCGAACAAGCGCCATACGACCTGACACCCGACGATATCAGCATCCAAAATTACATATCTTATCCAGCGATAACTGCACCAATTGCAGTTTGAGATTGCCGATCATGGATATTGCCCTCGTCGCTGCCATC
>JABSOH010000017.1 GCA_013216065.1 Alphaproteobacteria bacterium | reverse complement strand
GATGGTTGTGCCTCCGTCGCCGTCCTGTCTTGTTGGCTTTTCGATCCTGGAGGCAAGTGGCGTGATCCCGTGCGACCGCGCGCGCTTGATATCGATTGCAACCGAAAAAGTGTCATCATTTTTCGGGGCAATTATCTCATTCGCCCTTTGCAGCGATCGGCTGAACGGGGCAGGCGGATGACTGGTTAGCATTGTTGTCTCGATCAGGATGAGTTCGTCGAGTTGCTCCCTTTTTCGGAGCGTTTCGGCTTCATCGATAACAATCGTGGAAAGCTCTTCAGGCTGCAACCAGACCCCAACTAGCGCATGACCCTCGGGCAGGACGATGATCGGATTGAGACCTGCCTGTTCTAAACAGGAGGCAAATAGCATTGTAGTATCGAGGCAGGTCGCCACCCCTCTACTGACTATTTCGCTTGGCAGCCGAATCCTCTGCCCGTCTCTCTCGAAACTCGCGGGCGGTAGCGCGTAGTCGAGACCAAGTTGGGCGATCGCCGAGTATATTGCCGATGCGAACATCCAGACCCGTTTGCGGCTGCGCGAGGTGTAGCCGTTGATAGCCGGTTCCTCATTAGTCTTCCGCAGAACTTTGGCTGCCTGTTTCAAGATTTGGTCGATGACGGGGTCGTTAGGCATAGAGAAAGCCGCCAAAAGCTCCGGCATATATCCGGCTCCACCCCATTCGTTGAAAGCGAGTATCTGGATGTTATGATTGAATTGATCGAGAACTTCTTCGCCCTTCTTAACAGTGATGGTCACCGTGCCTAGCACGGCCTCTGACAAATTGAGCAAAAACTCCGCATCAAGCTCCAAATCCCGTTTCTGAATGCAGATATGCCCGCTTCTGGCAAGCCGATCAACCCGCCAAGCCTTGGGCTTGATGAAGGCGGGGTTGGCAGTGAGTTCAACGAGAATACCTTCAATGCGGTTTTCCTCGTCTAGGTTTTCAATGATGAGATCGATCAGAACGGGAAAGGCGCTCTGGTGGTAGGCAAAATTAATCTTCGCAATGATTTCCGCACGGATCTTGACTGAAGACCAGACAGGCGCTTTACCTTCGGACTGATCCGGCAACTCTATAACATCCATGTCCCGCCTCCTCCCCATGAATTTCAACTATATCTTATATCCAAGGCACCACAATTATAGTATCAAAATCCAGAAGGCTCAAGGTTCTTAATCCGAAATGTAAAAATCCTTTGAATGTTGATAAACACCCAAAAACTTTCGCCTCCTACTCTTTTTTTCAGTCAAATAATTCTCCAGTTACCATCCAAAAATCGTTGATCATCCTTGATGCGAATAAGACTCCTTTGCAAAGCAAAGCAGGGGGAATTGTGATCACAATCCCATGTCCGCCATCGTAAACGGCAAGGGAAAAGGATGACTTAATTTTGCACTTGGTCGCATTCTATCGCACTATTAAACAGCTTAAGCCGCACTTTATCGCACGTCTACTGTTTTGTTGCTTCTGTATGATCGGCTTTTAGCTTTGATCAACTCACCATCAGGAAAGTAGACATGAAGAAAATCTCCATGCTATGCCCGTTACAGTGATAGCAAACAGAACCCAAAATCCATTGGCGATCAAATCGCAGATTGTCGGCGTTATATGCAAAAACATCATCTGGACAGCGATCCCCTGATCTTTACCGACTGCACCATCACCGGACAACATGCCAACCGTAGCGGCTACCATGACATGGTTGATGCCCTGCGGACAGGTCGGCTGTATCTGATCCTGGCAGAAGGTCTCGATCGGCTTTCCCGCAATCTGACTGAAACTTCCGGTCTGTATAAATTGTCAAGATACTACGATACGGATATGATCACAGTGATCGACGGTAAAATCACCCAGTTGCACATAGGTTTTAAGGGAACCAATGAATGATTAGGTTGTGTTGGTATAGACTTTAGCTGACATCCTAATTTATACTTTTTCGTGCGTTTTGAGAAGTTTTCCTCTCAAGACTTCAAACGGGGCTTTCCCGCTCAATGCGCTGTGTGGTCTGTGGCAATTATAATAGGTTTCCCATTCCTTTAATTTGGCTTTGATATCAATATCAGCGGTGTAATCTATTAACTGCCAAAACTCCTGTTCGTCTGTTTTGTGAGATCGCCCGACTTTTCCGTTGAGGTGGAGTGGTCGTGGTTTGATATAGACATCCGTGATCCTCGCAATGCCAGTGCAACAAGGCCTGATACTCGTGGCCATTGTCGGTCTGGATCGTACGGAGACGAAACGGGAACGTTTCACGTAAATAAGTCGATGGCGTTTTTCCGGGTACGACGATCATAGACTTTCAGGGTTCTTGCGCGCGGTGCATCAGCGATCGCTGTGTACTGGAAGCGCCTGATTTTTCGACCGTTTTTAACAAAGGTCAGGAACTTTACGTCAGCCTGATCCTGGAACCTGCCTTTCATAACGTTTGAAAGACTACGGGTTTTCCTGCCATTTGGCAGGCGGTTTAACCCATTGCGCTTGAGAACAAAATACACCCCGGTACTGGAAACTTTCATATCGAAATAGCGCTCCAGAGACTAGGCAAGAGCCAAAATGATAGTTGGCTTTTCTTCGATCTCCCTGGAGCAGGATATGGCTTGGAGCCCAGCATCGCCAGCTACTGCATAGCACCTTTTCCATTCATGAAAAGTCTCGCGGCTAATATCGACAGGTTTCGGTGATGTTATCAGTTTGTTGGGCGAAAATTCGTTTCTTGCGAGCAATGTCACTTAAAGCTTGCTTGTTCATGTCAGAACCTCCCTTCGATCGGTAGATACCTTATTACTATGCTGTCAGCCAAAGTTGGTAATTTCATAGTTAGCGTTAATTTTTTCTGAGGACAAAAAAATAGCCTTCTGCGCGATTTTCCTGCGCAAGCAGAGTGTTGCCACTGCGTTCGCAATAATTCGGCATATCGCGTAAAATGCCGGGATCGGTGGCAAAGACCTCTAGAGTCTCGCCACGCTTTAGAGATTGCATCGCATGGCGAGTTTTCAACACCGGAAGCGGGCATTTTAATCCCTTAAGATCAAGACTGCTCACAACACTCTCCACATAAACGCAAAATGGTGACGGGGCGCACAAATGCCTAATTTTTAGCCCCCCACGCCAGAGATAATGTATCTTTCAAAGCATTTCGTCTCTTGCGTCAGTGGGCAATTTCATCGTATCACTAGCACACTTCAGCACTGGCCCCCATTTTTAAGGTGATACGGTTTATGTATGCCTATCTACCGATAGCTGAAAACTCTTTCAATATCTTGATTTTAATTGGTCTTGGGGGAGCAATCGGTTTCCTTTCTGGAGTCTTTGGTGTCGGTGGCGGATTCTTGATGACGCCATTGCTGATCTTTCTTGGCATCCCGCCAACCATTGCCGTGGGCTCTGAAGCTAGCCAAATTCTCGCAAGCTCAGTCTCTGGCGCAATGGCGCACTATAAACGACGCAATATTGATATGCGCATGGGTGGGCTTCTCATCCTATCCGGGTTGGTCGGCTCTACTGTTGGGGTCTACATTTTTAAATGGCTTCAAAGTTTAGGCCAAATTGACCTAACCATTCGTATTACCTATGTCGCCCTGCTTGGCTCAATCGGAACTGCGATGTTCATCGAGTCGCTAAATGCTTTACGCAAAACCCGTGTCAGGAGTCGCCAAAAAAAGCATAAACACAACTTCTTGCACGGTCTACCGTTCAAAATGCGCTTTCCACAATCTCATCTCTATATCAGCGTGGTCCCGCCTATAGTGGTCGGGGTGATTGTGGGGGGTCTATCCTCAATTATAGGGGTCGGCGGCGGCTTCATTCTCCTGCCCGCAATGATTTATTTACTCGGGATGCCAACCATCGTCGCGATCGGTACTTCGTTGTTTCAGATCACGTTTATCACGGCTAACTCGACGTTTTTTCATGCCTCGATCAACCAAACCGTCGATATTATGCTTGCCACCCTACTGCTTTTCGGGGCGGTGATCGGAGCACAGTTCGGCTCGAAAATGAGCCTATTGCTACGCGGCGAACAATTGCGCGCGCTGTTGGCGCTAATCGTGATTTTCGTCTGTTTGAGCATGCTCTACAGTCTTCTTGCTACGCCATTGTCGCTGTATTCTATTGAGATGGCTTCGTGATGATCAGGCACACGAGTTCTCTATGGCTAATCTTACTCACCGCTGTTTTGCTTGACGCGCCCTCTAGCGCATACGCTCAAGATGACACTACTTTCGCTGTGGATTTGGCCGATCGTCAAATCTCCATCACTGCAGGATTCAATGGCGCAAATCTTTTGATTTTCGGTGCCATCACACGCGGCGACGTGATCTTGATCATCGAGGGGACAACCGAAAACTATCAAGTACGCAAAAAAAAATACGTTGGCGGCATTTGGATTAACAGTGAAGCGCACAAATTACATTCTCTACCGAATTTTTATGTCGTCGCAAGCTCAAATGGTGCCCTAGAGCAGCTTCCGACCTCGAAGCGTATCGACCACCGCATTGGCTATGATGCCATCACCCAAGAAATACCGACGTTTGATGCCCATGCCCGCGAGTTCTTTGATTCTCTAGTGCGCATCAAAGAGCAGGATGGCCTCTATCAGTTTCTCCCCGACACCATCGAAGTGGCAAATTCGGGTTTGTTTCGTATCAACATCCAAATTCCCGCCGCAATCCCACCTGGAGATTACGTAATACGCGCCTTAAGCATCGAAAACGGCGAAATACTGCAAAAGTTTCAAACCGCTTTATCGGTTAACAAGGTCGGGTTTGGTGCAGAAATTTACAGAGCAGCACACCAATACCCCAAGCTCTATGGCATCAGCGCGATTATTATTTCGGTATTCTCTGGATTGCTGGCAAACTTCATCTTTAACCGCCGCAAAGCCTAACCCCTGACAACAGTAAAACAGTTTCTGGCCATGTCCACCCGATCTTCTTGGTCTATAGAAGCATTCGGATTTGGCGTTGGATTACGGTCAACATCGCAACATCGGTCTGGCGGCATTGGAACAGTTCACTGAATTGTAAGTCGAGAGACTGTAATTGCTCGGCTCTTTGCTTGGCCCAAGCCTCAAGACAATCCCCACCCTTGGCGATTTGCAGTGCTTGCAAACTAATCTCTGATTGCAACCCCCACAGGTCGTCAATGAATGCCGCTAACGCTTGTGCCGTCCAGACATCTCGCGCCTGAATCCGATTCGCCAAGGTGCGTAAACGATCTAAGGCAAAACGATCCGACACTGCAAAGTAACACTGCGCCGTGTCGCGAACGACTTGACCGCTTCTGTTTGCAAGGTTGACAATATCACACACAGTCGACAAGGACTTAAGTTGCCCAACCTGTCGCGACAAAACTTCGGGAACCGCAGGATCAGTGAAACGCGCAGTGCGTTTTTCGACGAGTACCAGAGATTCGGAGCTAAGAATATCGACAATAAAGGACTTCAACTCGGTAAGACCAGAACCATACAGCTTCACGCAGGCCTTGACATCCATCGGCTGGTCAACGTGGCGCAACAGCCATTCGGTCGTACGCCGGATAGTGAAGGTGGTTTCGCTCAAGATCCTGTGCTGCATTGCGGTACTGGAAACATTATCCAGGGCTTCAGTTTCACGCCAGATACTCGGCAGATCGAAAATTTGGCACACCGTCATGTATGCCATGCAAATGCGATCCGGCGAAGCGCCCGTAAGCGTGGCCATTTCAATTACAAAGCTGACTCCACTGCGGTTAATCACGGTGTTAGTGATCACCGTAGCGATAATTTCGCGGCGCAATTGGTGATCAGTAATTTCTTGGGGAAGTTTCTCGCGCAAGGCTTTCGGAAAATACTGCATCAGGTAGCCTTGCAACATAGGATCGTCCAATATCTCGGACTTTTGCAAGGTCTGATAGAGGACATTCTTGCCATAGGCTAGCAACACCGATAGCTCAGGGCGGGTCAGACCGCCCCCCATGATCCGGCGGCGTTCGATCTCCTCATCATCCGGCAAACCTTCGAGGCGACGATCAAGCTCGCCCGCACGCTCAAAACTCCGCATCACACGCTGATGCATATCAAGTAATTTTGGTGCAGAGGATTCGGCAATACTCAGCGAAAGCGTTTGGGCATAATTGTTCTTAAGTACCAAATGTCCGACCTCATCGGTCATCGATTCCAGCAAGGCCACACGATCCTTGGGATCAAGATTGCCACTTCCCATCGCCGAGCCGATCAGAATCTTGATATTTACTTCGTGATCCGAGCAATCCACCCCGGCAGAATTGTCGATGGCATCGGTGTTACAACGACCACCAGCCATACAGTATTCAATGCGTCCAAGCTGAGTAACCCCAAGATTAGCTCCCTCACCAATCACCCTAGCGCCAACTTCAACACCGTTAATGCGAATCGCATCGTTCGCCTTGTCGACAACATCAAGGCTATTCTCGTTTTCGGACTTGATATACGTGCCGATTCCTCCTAACCACAACAAGTCACTCTGCATTGTCAACAAGCGCTGGATCAACTCGTTCGGCGTAACCCGATCGGCGCTGAGACCAAGTTTCGTTTGAATCTCAGGCGTAATTTTGAGGATTTTTGCGCTCCGCTCAAAGATCATACCGCCTTTGGAGAGTACTGTAGAATCATAATCAACCCAGTTCGAGCGCGAGAGTACGAACAAACGCTGCCGTTCTTGATACGACAGTGCCGGATCTGGATCTGGGTCGACAAAAATATGCAAATGATTAAATGCACCGATCAAGCGGATATGCTCGGACAACAACATCCCATTGCCAAAGACATCACCGGACATATCGCCAACACCGATGACATCAAACGGTGTGGTCTGAGTGTTATGATCCATTTCGCGGAAATGGCGCTTGACCGATTCCCAAGCACCACGCGCAGTAATACCCATTTTCTTGTGATCGTACCCTACCGAGCCGCCAGAGGCGAAAGCATCACCAAGCCAAAACTTGGCTTTCACGGACATCTCGTTGGCATAATCCGAAAACGTCGTGGTTCCTTTGTCTGCCGCGACCACCAAATAGGGATCGTCATCGTCGTGGCACACCACCTGCTCAGGCCTACGAATATCGCCATTTGGAAGATATGAGTCAGTGATGTCCAACATACTGGCGATAAACTCGCGATAGCGCTTCACTCCTTCAGTCATGAATACCTGACGGTCAGGCATTACACTTTTCAAGACAAAGCCACCCTTGGATCCCATCGGGACGATCACGGCGTTTTTCACCTGCTGTGCCTTCACGAGACCGAGAACTTCAGTGCGAAAATCCTCTTGACGATCCGACCAGCGCAAACCACCGCGAGAGACAAAACCGAAGCGTAAATGCACAGCTTCGAAATTGGGTGAATACACAAAAATTTCCCGCAAGGGCACCGGACTTGGCATCTCCTCGATCTCCCGCGGTGCAAATTTCAGGGCAATAGCCTCACGTTGGGAGCGAGTGCCGACTTCTTGATAAAAGTTCGTGCGCAGAGTAGCTAAGATCAGTTGCAAATAACGATTGAGCAAACGATCCTGGTCGAGGTTTTCGACATTGTTTAACTCTGTATGAATTGTGGTGATGACCAGAGCCTCTCGGTCAAGATCATGATTATCTGGATCGAAGCGCGCCACAAAAAGCCGCACAAGATTCCGGGTAATATTCGGATACTGTGCCAGAGTTTCAGCGATAAATTTCCCTGAATGGTTGGTACGGATTTGACGCAAATACTTGGCATAGGCACGCAACACAACAATCTCACGCCATTTCAAACCAGCACCAAGTACCAAAGCTAAGAAACCGTCATTCTCGGTCTTTTTGTCAAATAGCGCTTCGAGACAATTCGAAAAGTTCTCGATGATTTCGAGATCAACACCCTCATCAAGATGGGCGTTAGAGACTGTAAACACCAAAATACCGCAATTTTCACGCCGAGCAACGCGAAGATCGTAAGACTCTTCGGTGCGCACCTCAAGATCAAGACGCTCCAGTATTGGCATAATCGCACTGAGATACACCCGGCGTTTGCTACAATTGTACAGCCGCACCTGCCACGTCTTTGGCGCTTTATACAGCCTAACGTAAATCTCCTGCTCGTTTTGCTCCATACGTTCTAGAGTCTTGATGTCGTGCAGGGCTGCGACCTCGTCGTTGCGATTCCAGTAATCGACACTGAAACTCGAAGCGTAACGCTGCACCAACTGCGACACCTTCTGCGGACTGTACAATTGCGCAAGACTCAAGCGCAATTTGTCCGAACTGCTCTTGGCCAGTTCGCGAAGACGTCCAAAAACCTCTACCAAGGCCTCCTGTGACGGCTGCGCACCTTGCGCGTCGAGGAACAAGCGAAAGTCCACCCGCCACATCGCACCATCGGGAAGATGCATGCCATAATCAATCTCATCGATACCAAAATACCCCTTAAGGTATGCAATCATGGTCTCGCGTAATGCCCCCGAATAGTTCGCGCGCGGCATGATCACACTGAAGTACTGACTGAAGCTAAATTGACTGAAATACTCCAGAACCACACACTCCCGCCGCCGATGGGCTCGACGCATCAACTCAATATGCTCAATCAGAGTCTCGATATCGACTTGAAACATCAAATCCCGAGAGTAATTCTCCATCAAATGCATTAGTTCGCGACCACGATAGCTTCGGGTCTCGGCATGGAATTCTTCCATGACCATGCGCACCTTATCGCGCGCCATCGGCGCGTGATGCAGAGGCTCGGTGTATACAGCCCAAGCCAACAAGCCGACGCAGAGGGTGTCGCCTATACAATTGCCCTGATCGTCGTAACGTTTGATCAGCAAGGCATCAAGTGGAACGTCGCGCCGCACTGGCGAATGAAAGGGTGTTTTGAACAGATGTAGCGAGCAGTTTTTATCCTGATATGCTGCATAGGTACGCTCAAGCATATTGCGGATGTTTTCTGAGCCACCGAATATCTGGTACGAGGTGTGGCGCAAGATACCTGCTGAACTATCCCAATCAACATTGACGGAAAAATCGCCATCTAAGTTGTAGTGACTTTGCCGCATCCCAAGAAAGGTAAAGTGTGCATCTCCCAGCCATGCGATAAAATCAGATTCCTGGGTGCGTTGCGATTCATCAAGCCTAGCATTCTCACGGATATCACGCGTCAAAGCCACCGCATTGTCGGTCATGACAGACCAGTCCATGTGTGCAAAGCGAATATCTGCAAAGCAACGTTCCATCACCCACCGCAACTCCTCGCGCTGTGCCTCCGTGAGATAATTCTGCAACAGATACAGATTGACGCTCTCGACCCGAGCCGTTTGCGCGATCTCCTGTCCAAGATAAGATGAAATTTTCTGCAACTGCCCCTTCGCGTTGCGCTCGACCACGAACATGGCATTGAAGCTATACATTGCCGAGTAGCTATTCTTCTCGAGTTGCATTTGCGCGCTTTCGACGATGAAAGGGCGGTTATCGTCGATCAGCGCAAGAGCTGGAAATTCCTCACCGCTTCCCATCACCATTGAGGGCAGAAATTCGATCACAGCAAGATCGTTCACGCGCGTATCGAGAAGTTTCACTAGCGCAACAATGACAGAGCGCACATGAGTAAACTCTTCGGCGCTATCGAACTGCTCGCTATTTTCGTTAAAAAGATGGTGTAAAGATTCTTCAAGGCCTCGCGCTCGAAAATCTGTGATCTCTTCAGCTAAAAAGTCGGCAAGCTGTGCAAAATGCGGAAGACTGATCTCTTGCTGAACCATACGGGCGCCTCAAAACTGTCCAAATATAAAACGTGAAACTGCTGTTTTAGTTCTTACTTTAAACACTTATGAAGTTCAAACAAGGCGGAATATCAGGGAGGCGTTGGTGCCACCAAAACCAAAAGAGTTGCTCATGGCGGTAGAGTATTGCCCGTTTTGTGATTGGTGCGGCACCAAATTGACGTCGCATTTGGGTGAAGGGTTATCCAAATTCAGAGTTGGTGGCACGACACCCTGACGTAGTGCTTCGATGGAGAAAATCGCTTCTACAGCCCCCGCAGCGCCAAGCAAATGCCCAATAGCTGACTTCGTCGAGGACACCGCGAGGCTATCAGCATGTGCACCATAAGTATCTCTTATGGCACAGATTTCAATAACATCACCCGCCGGAGTCGAAGTACCGTGTGCGTTAATGTAATCGATATCCTGCGCGGTCACATCGTAGGCCGCCGCCGTTTCGAGTGCCATCTGCATAGTGCGGTACGCACCATTACCATCCTCGGCGGGCAACGTCATGTGGAATGCATCACCCGAAAGCCCATAGCCGACGACTTCGGCATAGATCAACGCTCCCCGAGCTTTGGCGTGTTCGTACTCTTCGAGAACCAAAATCCCAGCCCCCTCGCCCATGACAAAACCGTCACGCGCCTCATCCCATGGCCGCGAAGCCGCCTGAGGGCAGTCGTTAAAACCTGTTGAAAGCGCACGAGAAGCCGCAAACCCGGCAATTCCAATGCGACTTACGGCGGCTTCGGTGCCCCCGCAAATCATAACATCGGCTTTGTTTTCCTTGATGAACTGGAACGAATCCCCAATGGCGTGGCAACCCGTGGCACAGGCCGTTACCACAGCTTGATTAGGTCCACGCAACTGATGTCGAATTGACAAAAAACCACTGGCGAGGTTAATCAGATTGGCCGCGATAAAAAACGGCGAAACACGCTTCGGTCCCTTTTTCTCGATCAACAGAGCAGTCTCGGCGATACCCGATAGCCCTCCAATGCCAGACCCTACCAGACATCCCGCGCGATCCGGATCAAAGTTTTCTCCGGCCTGAAGGCCACTACACACCATCGCTTCTTGCCCGGCAACCATCGCAAGCTGGATAAAGCGATGCATTTTTTTGCGCTCGCGGCGCCCGATCACACGCTCGAGCACCATATCACCAACTTTGGCAGTGTCTTCGCTATCTGCCTCAGGAACTTCGCCTGCAATGTCCACCGGGATACCGCTAAGATCACAAGTGCGCGCAACATCAATCCCGCTCTCACCCGCCAACAAGCGAGCGAAAACGTAATCAACACCAGTGCCTAGCGGTGAAACAATACCTTGCCCTGTGACAACAACACGGCGATTCATGATGCCCCCGGGCAACGCTCTAAGAAGCGTTTTCGCTGAGATACTTCACGGCATCAGCTACGGTACGGATGTTTTCCGAAGCATCATCGGGGATATCGCATTCGAATTCTTCTTCAAAAGCCATCACCAACTCGACGGTATCGAGGCTATCGGCACCAAGATCTTCGATGAAACGCGAGTCATCAGCAACCTTTTCCAGATCCACACCAAGATGCTCAACAACGATATCTTTAACTTTCTTAGTAATCTCTTCACTCATGGGACGATGCTCCTTTGTCAATTCAATACTCTGCAAAACCATGCAAACTGTTCCCGATCCAAAATCTACACGAACAGTCATCGCATAGCCTCACATCTTGGCTTGCCCCCTTATAACCATCCAACTTAGAGACGCAAGCCTTTCTTGTGCTTATATCCGATTAAGCCATATACATTCCACCGTTGACTGAAAGGGTTTCGCCAGTGATGTAGGCAGCTTCGGTACTCGCAAGGAATACAACTGCCGCCGCAATCTCCTCTGGCCGCCCAACACGATTGATAGGGATTTTGGTTGTAAGCACATCATCAGATAACCCCGCCGTCATCGGGGTGGCGATATAGCCTGGAGCAATGCAATTCACCGTAATGCCACGCGAGGCGACTTCCTGTGCGAGCGAACGAGTCAGACCGCCAAGTCCAGCTTTGGCTGCACTGTAATTGATTTGTCCAGCATTACCCGCTAGGCCAACCACCGAAGAAATATTGATGATGCGCCCAAAGCGCTGCTTCATCATGACACGGATCAGCTTTTGCGATAGCGCAAACACAGCGCGCAAATTTACTTCCAATACCTCATCCCAATCTTCGTCTTTCAAACGTATGCTGAGGTTATCGCGGGTAATTCCGGCATTATTCACCAAAATATCCACGCCACCGAGTTGCTTTCCCGCTTGATCCGCCAGTGTACTAACCGCCGCACGGTCTGCCATATTAGCAACCAAGAAACCATGCCCAGACCCGGGCAATTCTAAGACGTTTTGCGCCAGCACAGATTCACGAGTACCCGTGATCATCACCTGCGCTCCAGCTTGCGCTAAAGATTGCGCAATCGCAAAACCGATCCCACCGCTACCACCAGTCACCAGAGCGCGTTTTTGTTCAAGGGAAAACATGATCACTCCTAGTGATTGATCGCAAGTTGAAAACTTAGTGAAGGATGTAAAATCCTTGAACACGCATTTGTTTTTAAGAGTATGAAAGTCATGGTATTGAGTGATTTTCTGGCTATGATGGCTTTTCCCGTGCCACGCTGGAATTTGATTTCCTCATAAAATCGGCGCAGACATGGGCTGTAGCAAGTGACGATCAGCGTGCGTTGCACAAGCGTTGTCTGCGCCATTTGCTGCCATATCCTGTGATATTGGCGTTGTTGGACTGGCTGACTTTAGAAACTATTCCGAAATAAGCCACCGATTTGACAGCACGGCAAAAATACGTAACATTACCCGTAGCTTTAATAGCTACTTCATCGTCTTCACACAAGTTGGAAATAAATTGACCCGGCCCACCGCCTTGCAACGGCCAGGTCCTGGGTCGTCTCGGTTTCCATACCTCTTGCAAAAAAACGGCAGGTGAAGCTATTGGCATGTAAATCTACTCCTGTATGGTGTCTCATCTTTCAAATCCTTTCGGTATAAGTTGATACAAAACTCGGGTGGATGCTTCAGACAGACAACTCCAAACTCCTATTTGAGATCACCGCGATTACGAAATTTTCGGCTCCCACAGAAGCCATTCGGTAGACAGGGGCAGGCAGTCTCCTTGCCTGATATCTCCCGTTCCTATCGAAAACAGCCTGAACAGCGGGATCTTAATAACCACATGCACCCTGGATGCCGACCTACCCTGAAGATATTTATCCCCAGTCCATCCCGGTGATGACAATCAATTCATACCTTAACTCTTTAGAATTGCGGAAACTACGCCGAAAGAAAGTTTTCCAGATCATCCAATTCTTGTAGCGCGGTGGTCTTGGCCTTAGGCACAATGCGCTTGACTAGACCCGATAAGACCTTGCCCGCGCCGACCTCGACGAAGTGCCCGGCACCATCCTGCGCCATGCGCAGGACAGAACAGCGCCAACGTACCGGCGCGCAAACCTGATCGATCAAGTTCTGGCGAATAACGGCTGGATCTTGAGTTGCCGTAGTATCGACGTTCGCGTAACAAGGCACCACGGGCGGTGCAATCGCCAAATCCGCCAGATACTCGCGCATCGCGTCGCGGGCATACCCCATCATGCTGCAGTGAAACGGCGCTGAAACCGGCAATGGCACGGCGTGTTTCGCGCCATGCGCTTTTGCACGCGCCACCACAGCATCCATCGCCGGCGCAGCACCGCTCAAAACAACCTGCCCCGCCGCATTATCATTGGCCAGTTCACAGACAACGCCCTCAGCCGCTATCTCTGCGGCAAATGCCGTAACTGCGGCGACTTCAAGCCCCAACACCGCAACCATACCGCCCTTACCCACAGGTACAGCTTTTTGCATGACTGCACCACGTGCTTTCAAGGTTCGTGCTGCATCGGCGAGCGTAATCGCCCCGGTCGCCGTCAAAGCACTGTACTCACCCAACGAGTGTCCAGCTACCGCACCACATAATGCAGAAACATCCGCTACTGCTGCACGCTCGATCCACAACCGTACCATCGCCACCGACACCGCCATCAGTGCAGGCTGGACGTTCTCGGTTAAACGCAGGGTTTCAGCATCACCATCGAACATCAATGCCGAAAGCGCAAAATCTATTGCATCATCGATTTCATCGAACACGGCCCTACTGGCTGAGGAAGCCGCATACAGCGACTTCCCCATCCCGATATATTGCGATCCCTGACCCGGAAAAATCAAAGCGTGCATCATCGAACAATCTAAGCCGAATAGTACATGCTGTACTCAACCGGGTGCGTGGTGTGCTCAAGAGTTTTAACCTCTTCCAATTTCAGGCTGACATAGCCGTCGATCATGTCGTCGGTCATGACCTCACCGTGCTTCAGGAAATTACGATCTGCCGAAAGAGCATCTAGCGCCTCGCGCAATGAACCTGCAACATGCGGCACGTTAGCTAATTCTTCTGGCGGCAAATCGTAAAGATTTTTGTCCATTGGATCACCAGGGTGAATTTTATTCTCGATACCATCAATACCCGCCATCAAAATCGCGGTGAAAGCCAGATACGGATTTGCGGTGGGATCGGGGAAACGCACTTCAAGACGTTTGGCCTTCGGCGAAAACGCGAACGGAATCCGGCAAGAAGCCGAACGGTTTCTTGATGAGTACGCTAACAACACCGGTGCTTCATAACCTGGGATCAAGCGTTTATAGCTATTCGTGCTGGGATTTGTGAAGGCATTTAAGGCACAAGCATGCTTGATGACCCCGCCGATGAAATACAGGCAATTTTCTGAGAGATCAGCATACTGCGAACCAGCAAAGGTGTTTTGACCATCTTTAAAGATCGAAATATTGATGTGCATCCCACTGCCGTTGTCTCCGACGACGGGCTTTGGCATAAAAGTTGCGGTTTTACCATAGGTATGCGCGACCATGCGCGTAGCGTATTTGTAGAGTTGCATGTTGTCCGCCTGCACCACCAACTCATCGAAGACTATGCCTAACTCGTGCTGTGATGGTGCAACTTCATGGTGTTGCTTGTCCATCTTCAGCCCCATTGCAACGAGGGTCGTGACCATCTCGTTACGAATGTCCGACGCACTGTCAACTGGAGCCACCGGGAAGTAGCCACCTTTGACACGTGGACGATGACCGTAATTGCCTTCTTCGTACTTTTTGTTGGTATTGAACGGGCTTTCAACATCATCGAAAGAATATGACATGCAGTGCGGCTCGGTACTAAAGCGGACATCATCGAACATAAAGAATTCGGCTTCAGGTCCCAAAAATACTTGATCACCAATACCTAGAGAACTAACATACTGCACCGCGCGCTTTGCAATCGAGCGCGGATCACGATTGTATGCCTGCCCAGAAATCGGATCTTGGATATCGCAGAACAACACCATCGTTACATCTGCCGTGAACGGGTCGATCACAAAACGCGAAGCATCAGGCATCAGGGTCATGTCAGATTCGTTGATGGCCTTCCAGCCATCAATCGAAGAACCATCAAACATGAAGCCCTCTTCAAAGGAATCCTCATCAAACTGATCAGCTGTCAAAGTCAGATGGTGCCACTTGCCCCTCGGGTCAGTGAAGCGCAACTCAACGAATTGAACGTCTTCGTCTTTGATGGTTTGAAGAATTTGTGCGGCATCAGCCATGAGAATCCCCTTGATATCAGAATGGAGTGAACAAAAATCAGGTTAGGTCAAAAAATCCTAGAGAGCATCTACGCCTCTCTCCCCAGTGCGGATACGAATTGCTTCTTCAACGCGCGTGATAAAAATCTTACCGTCGCCGATCTTTCCAGTATTTGCCGCTTGAATAATGGCCTCGACCACACGGTCACGCATTGCGTCATCAATCACGATATCAATTTTAATTTTGGGTAAAAAATCCACCACGTATTCCGCGCCACGGTATAGTTCCGTGTGTCCGCGCTGGCGGCCAAAACCACGTATCTCAGTGACGGCTAGTCCCGAAACCCCGGATTCCTGTAGGGCATCCTTCACGTCATCGAGTTTAAAGGGTTTAATAATCGCTTCGATCTTAAGCATGGTGTTTTAATCCGATAGTCAAAAGTGCGCCCCCCTTCAAAGAGCTACTCTGTCACAGAACAGCACCCTCAAAGAACGTGGTGCCACAGGAGAGAATCGGACTCTCGACTTCATCCTTACCAAGGATGCGCTCTACCACTGAGCTACTGCGGCATTGAGGTTCGCTCCATCCAGACAAAAATATTCTATCGCGAATAAAATTCGACGACCAGACTAGGTTCCATCTTGGTAGGATAAGGAATCTCACCCAGAGTCGGGACGCGAACAAACCTCGCCTGTAGGGAATTGTTATCAACATCAAGGTATTCAGGCAGATGACGCTCCTCAGAGGACACGGACTCCATCACTAGCGGCATTTCGCGACTGATTGAGGAAACCGAGACCATATCGCCCACGCGCAATTGATAAGACGGAATATCAACTTTTTGACCATTGACTCGGATGTGGCCATGGCTGATGAATTGACGGGCAGCAAAAATCGTGTTGACAAATTTAGCCCGATACACCACAGCATCCAAACGACGCTCAAGTAAGCCAACGAGGTTCTCGCCCGTGTCCCCTTTCAGGCGCAGAGCCTCGGCATAGGCACGACGGAACTGTTTTTCCGTAATCACGCCGTAATAGCCTTTAAGCTGCTGCTTTGCCATCAACTGAATTCGATAACCAGAAGGCTTGCCACGCCGTGCACCGTGCTGACCTGGGCCTTTTTCTTGTCGCTTGTTGAATGGGCTCTTCGGACGACCCCACAGGTTCATCCCGAGGCGACGGTCAATTTTGTATTTGGCTTGAATACGTTTGGTCATACTGCTGCAATCACTTTCTTCACATTCCACACTAAGCACGCATAATATCCTAAGCGTACCGTAAATTTTGCCCGATCTGACAGGAACAACACAAAACGCACCCCCCGTTTTCCTTTGGGTGATCAACCCTTTGTTGCTGTACTATAGTTCTTCCCATGATTTAGGATTTGAGCCAGTCTTTAAGGCTGGAATTAGTGGGTTGTCAAGATATAACCCCGATCTTTTAGTTAAAAGAATTTTTTTACACCAGAGTTACTTATGAGCCTGCTCAAGCTTTTTAGCTCAGCAATTGCAGCAAAAAGCGGCTCGTCCTGTGTCGTGGTGAGATCATCAACAAGCTCGATATCCGGTGTGATCCCCTCATCAATCAGCGAGGTACCCTGCGGCGAAAAATAGCGTGCTGTGGTGAGCTTCAACCCCTCACCGTTGTGCAGACCGAGAAGTGTTTGCACGGTGCCTTTGCCGTAGGTTTGTTCTCCGATCAATCGGGCGCGCTGATGATCGGCAAGAGCTATCGCAAATATCTCTGAGGAGGACGCTGTTCCCTGATCGATCAAGACCACCACCGGACGTTGCGTAATCGATGCATGAGATGATGCTGAAAAGGTTTCGTCGCGTTTTCGGCCACGCACCGAAACCACCACGCCACGATCCAAGAAATAGTCCGTGAGCGTCACAGCCTGCTGCAAAAACCCGCCAGGATTGCCGCGCACATCAATGACGTAACCATACAGAGACTGACGTTCGAATTTGCGCAGAGCCTCCTCAACTAAATCGTCCGTATCCTCGGAAAACCCGCGCACACGAATGTAACCGACTTCATCTTCTACGCGTGCTACCACTAGGATTTGATGCACTACAGCCCGCGTGATCGAAAAATTCAACGTCTCTTCGTCTATGGTGTCTAAACCTCTGAGTACGCTCAAGGTCACATTCGTGCCGACTTTGCCACGCAAGATACCCACAATCTCGGACATCTTAAACCCAGCCAGAGAAACTGCCCCGACACGGAAAATCACGTCCCCCTTGCGCATACCCGCCCGCGCTGCCGGACTATCGCGAATGGGATCAGCAAGCACACCAGATTCGTGCTTCAGGATACGAACACCGATGCCGCTAAAATTTCCCTTGAGTTGCTGCTTAAAATCTTCAAATTCGTCATGATCATAAAATTGTGAATGCCGATCAAGTTCGGCAACCATGGCATTACGCGCATCTTTGAGAAAATCCCGCACATCGTGTTCTCCACCAAGATTTTGTGCGTTCTCATCGAGATTCCGAAGCGCAGCTTGGGCGAGCTTTCCAGTATCCACAGAGCGATAATACCGCAAATCAATCAAATCGAGAAAGTACGCCAAAGATTCAAGCGCTTGATCTTGTGATGTCCCCGATGAACCTTCTGCTAGATCATAAGCGTGCGCAACGATACGTTGCGCGTTGACACGGTTCATCGGAGATTGCTCAACCGACTGCAATACGCAGCTACTAAGAAAAAAAAACAAAAAACTCAACGGAATGACTTGGGAAACTCTCATCAGAATGCTCAAATTCGGCTACTTTGAACGCGTTCGGCGTACGGTTGGCATTCTCAAGGCGTTCAGATCAGCAAATTGCCCCAAAAAGTCATCGTCGGAAGTTTCGTCCAAGACTTTTTCCGCAATCACGGCATCGACCTGCTTATCAGATTCACCACGTAGAACCACTCCACCACTTTTGTAATAGCGGTCATCTGGGCCAAGTTCGTATTGATAAAATACCCTACCCTCAATAAGTTGAGCATTTTTCTCCAATTTTTCCGAGATACTACGCTCCTTCATGCGCACGCGCATCATCCACACCTGTTCCTCGTTGAGATGGTCGTAATTTAGCCCCTCATCGCGCAGGTAATCGAAAAAAGCCACATTGCTATCGACGAATTCGCGACTTTCACTCTGCGCTTGCGTTTCCAGCGTGTTGATTTGCGTTTTGGCAAGGCACTCAGCGATGTGGGCGTTATGCCCTTCAAAGTCGTCCTCGCTCAAACCCAGAAAAGACGACCAATTCTGCTCGGTCAAATCCTGTAGAATCTCGCGTACCCGATCCAACTGTTGTTGTGCCTTAGGGTCTTTTTCTTCAACCCTCAATAACAATTCAAGAACAACTTTGGCCTCCTCGGGAGTCGGAATCGCTTGTTTACGCGCATCACCATAGGGCGAGCGCTCACGCGCTTTTGGTCGTACCGCACCAAACATGTTCATCATCTGCATCGGCAACATGATCCATCACTCCTGATCAAACCCAGCACTCAAAGCCAAACACATTCAAAGAACTAAAAATTATCCCCTCCACAAACCCACCATACCACAACTCGCTTGAGATGCTGAAAAATTGCCGGTACACCATGCTAAAGCGATTCATCCTCAGGCTCTTTAGGTTTCCCGTGCATTACCAACATGCCCTTCGCCCTGCCCTACTCAAACGTGCTGCCGCAAACAATCCGGTCCGTTTGGGGTTGTTGGGCTGTGGCAGTATGGGCGGGGATTTACTTGATCAAATGCGCCTCCTCAAGGGAATGGAGATCAACGCCATCGCAGACCGTCGCCCAGAAAACATTCGCCGTCACCTGATCAATGCCCAAATAGCCGAAGAAAAAATCTGCAATGTATTGAGTTTGAGCGCGCTTGAGCAAGCCGTACAGGCGAAGAAAATCGCCATCACCGATGACCTCGACCTCGTAGCACGCGCTCAAGGACTGGACGCAGTGATTGATGCCACTGGCAAACCATCTGTAGGGGCACAACACGGCCTGACTACTCTGCGCCATGGTACGCATTTGGTGATGATGAACGTAGAATCGGATGT
>JABSOH010000168.1 GCA_013216065.1 Alphaproteobacteria bacterium | reverse complement strand
GGTTGACCTCAGATAGAGCGGAAAAACCGCCGAAGCTCTTTGAAAATCCGCGCACCTCAAGCATGCCGCTGCCCTAACGCCTTGATACGCTGTGGAACACCAATCAAGCCTTCGGGGACGACCAGCACCAACAGCAAAAGGATCCCGCCTAACACTACCTGCCAATAGCCTGTCCACTGCCCGAGAGTCACCTCAAGACCGTACAGCACACAAGCGCCGAATACGGGACCCCAGAAGCGCGACCTCCCCCCGAGCAACACCATGATCAATACCTGCCCGGATTGCGTCCAAAACGCGCTTTCGGTGAACATTGCGCGTTGCTGTAGTGCCAACATCATACCTGCCAATCCGGCAAAGCTGCCCGCTAAAACAAAGGCCGCAAGACGGAGGGCGGTTCGCGGAATCGCCAAGAATCGCACCCGCAACGGATTATCACGAATGGCCTGCAAACTTTGTCCAAAGGGCGAATGCATCACACGCCACAAAAGCGTTACTGCTGCAACAAACGTCAAGAGCAGGAAATAGTACAATGCCTGTGGATTTTGAAGCCAACGCGGTAGGACGATCCCAACATAACCGTCATCGCCTCCGGTCAGCCAGACCCATTTCACCGCCAGAGACCAGACCAACATTGAGAAGGCTAGGGTTAGAATCGCAAAATAAATATCGCTCAGACGCAGACATACCGCACCGACGAGTAAGGCAAAGCCACCCGCCAACGCCATTGAGGCGGGTAATGCAGCAAAGATCGGCCAGTGCATATCATTCAGCAGGATCGCCCCGCCGTAACCGCCAACGGCAAAGAAGGCCGCATGGCCGAAGGATAGGTCGTTCGTATAGCCGACGAGGACGTTTAAACTGAGAGCAAACAGGCTATAAATCATCACCTCGGTGACAAAATCCATCCAATAGCGTACCCCGCCAAGCGGCAACAACAGCAAGATCAACAACACAATCAGTGGCACATAGCGCATAATCATCAATCGCGACCCTGATCCGGTGTGCCAAATAGGCCCCACGGACGCACCACCATCACCGCGACTAACAGGCCGTACACCAAGACGATTTCCCATTGCTGCAAGAGAAAAGTCCCGAAAACCTTACTCAGTCCGATAATCAGCGCGCCAAAAAAACTGCCCCAAAGACTGCCAAAGCCACCGAGGATCACAATGATGAAGCAATCGATGATCACCAGAGCTGACATGCCAGGCTCAATGGCCATGCGCGGTGCCGCCAAAGCCCCACCGAGTGCCGCTAGTGCCGCGCCAAGAGCGAACACACCGGCATAAACTTTCCCAACATCTACCCCGAGCACTTCGAGCATATCGCGGTCCCACTGGGCAGCAATCAAGAACTTTCCCATCCGGGTATGATTCAAAAAAAGCCCCAAAGACACGGCGATAGAAACACCTGCAACGATCAAGAACAACAGATATTGCGGATAGATAAACCCGCCGAGACTGATACTGCCCGACAGTCCGACGGGGTATGGCATGGTGTACTGTTCCCCTCCCCAAATCGCGCGCACCAAGTCAGTAAAAATCAGCACCAAGGCAAAGCTGAATAGCAACTGGATCAAATGATCCTCGCGATACAGTCGCCTCAGCAGATAACGTTCGATCAGCAAGGCAATTATCACTAGCGCTAACATTGCCCCAACTACAGCCAACACAAAATGCCCCCAATGCTCGCCGCCCAAATACCCCAAGAGGCTAAAGGCGATATAGGCACCAAGCATGTAGAACGCGCCGTGAGCGAAGTTGATAACCCGCAAGACTCCAAACACTAGTGTCAAGCCGACCGCGGTGATGAACAGGTTCATCGCCAATGCCAGCGCATTCAACAGCTGGATCGCAGCAAAGCTTGGATGCGCAAACAGCAGTTCCAAAATAGAGCCTGCCTTATTGTGATCAATACTCGGTCGTGAGGTATTCGGCCTCAAGTATTCTTGCAATATCGTCACCCGTAGCAACAAAGCCCATCTGCCCCCAAAGCTGTCCGGTGTTCATCTCGTGACGATCATTAAAGCGGCGCATGCCCATGGGAGTCTCGATCTCGAGTCTCTCCAGAGCCTTCACCATCGCCGCCGAATCCACGCTTCCAGCCTGCTCCATCGCCGCCGCAACGAACTGCATCGCAATATAGGTCGTGATCGGGAACATGTCAGTCGCTTCTCGCCCTTGCTCGACTTTCAAGGCAGCATGAAACATACGATGCATCGCCGATCCCTCGTAATACCAAGCGTCGTAGCTATTTGCCCACTGCCCGCTCGGATAGGCCAATTTCAAGCTGTTCGCCATTTCGTGCGAGCCGACCTCGGCGCCCCAGACGAACTGCTTCATATCAAACAATCCAAATGCCCCTGCCTGCTTGACAAAAGCAATATAGCCACCACCCCAAATCGCGCCCACCACGGTATCACAATCCGTACCGATCAACTGCCCGATTAGCGCATTATAATCGGTGGTGCCTAGGTTGACATAAAACGTCCCCGCAATCTCGACCTCTCCAGCCACTTGCTCGGCAAATGTCTCAAACAGACTGTGCGAATAGGCGTAGTCATACCCCGTGATACAAACCCGCTTCGCACCAACACGACGCGTCATCTCGGCAAGCTGTCGCCCTTCAATATCGGTGTTCGCCGAGGTTACAAATACATAATCATGACCATTCTTTTGAGTCAGAGCCGTGGTCTTAGCAATCGGAACGAGGTAAACCACTTCCTCTTGCTTGGCCACTTCAGAAATAGCCAACGCAACACCAGAGCTTACCGCGCCGATCAAAGCATCAACCTCTTCCTTCAAAATCAACTCTTTCGCCGCCGCCGCCGCCACTGCTGGCTTCAATTGGGTGTCGCGCACGACAAACTCCACTGGACGCCCCAATATCCCACCCTGCGCGTTCAGCATATCGGTTGCGATTTTCACGCCCACCACCGCCGGAGAACCATAGAATGCACCACCACCGGATATCGGCATCAGCACGCCGATCTTAATCGGCTCTGCGGCTTGCACCTCGAACACCTCCGGCACAGAGTACCCTGCTGCAACGGTCAGAGACACCAAACCTAACAAAGCGACATGAACTTGTTGAAACATTAGAAACAATCCTTAATCTTGAAAAACACCAAGAAGAGCGTGCATTGTACGCTAGAGCTTCTGGAAACTCAAGCCTTGTCGTCAATGCTCTAAAAATCTAGATATCTGATGAATGTTTTTCGATGCAAAATGTACTCGTCATGCCTTGGTGACCGGCGGTGGCAGCCAGATAGTAAATAAAGTGGACACTCCCGAAAACCTCGCTCAAGTCGTGTTTTTCTGATTCAATAGGACGTATTGAATTTCAAGGGGCT
>JABSOH010000167.1 GCA_013216065.1 Alphaproteobacteria bacterium | reverse complement strand
TAAGGACGGCCTTTTTAACAGGTGCATCCAGTTTCTAATTGGCTTGTGCTATGGTTGCATTCAGCGGCCTAGTGAAGGCATCACGGTTTTTGTAGAGTTGGTCATCCATACTCTCCAGCATGGTAAGGATGTCGGCTTGCAGCTTCTCTCCAGCCATTCTCTCCGCCCTGATAATGGCTGCATCTTTGCGTTTCTTGCTTGCCGTAAGCTTGATGAAAGCATTTTCCCGCTCAAGGCGTTCAATACGCTCGGCACTGGCTTGGAAGTTCAAACGCAAAGGACGCTCGATGGTGATTTTCAAAAAGCCAAACTGATGATTGAGGAATATTTTCGAACACACACGCTGGGACCCATCAAAGGTCAGACGCGAGGTTTGATCATGGGTGAAATCACTATACAGTCGGGTGATCTCGGCAATATGATCGGGGGTTCGCTTTTCCCCATCACACAGCATGTGGCGCTTGTTGCCCAAACTCTTGGGCATTTTCGCATAGAGCTGAGTAGCATCGATAAGCTGAATCTTTCCTTTGCGGCTGGGTGGCTTCTTGTTAGATATCAGCCAGATATAGGTATAAATACCGGTATTGTAGAACATCTGGTCTGGAAGGGCGATCACCGCATCAAGCAAATCTCGCTCGATAATCCAACGGCGGATATTGCTTTCACCTGAACCAGCATCACCGGTAAACATCGGCGACCCGTTCAGGACGATCGCAATTTTCGAACCATCTTTGTCCGACCCTGTTTCGGGCGAAGGGTGCATTTTTGAGATCATATGCAACAAAAACAATAACGCACCATCGTTAATGCGCGGGGTGCCAGGGCCAAAGCGTCCTAGAAAACCATTCACTTCATGTTCTCTTTGGACAACCTGATACTGGGTTTTCCACTCTACGCCAAAAGGAGGATTAGCCAGCATATAATGAAATTTCCGATCGGAATGACCGTCACTGGTTTTGCCGTCACCCAGCGTATCGCCAAACACAATATTTTCTACAAGCTCCCCCTTGATCAGCAAATCAGCACAACAAATTGCATAGGATTCAGGGTTATAATCTTGCCCATATAGAAAAAGGTTCACTCCGGGATTATGCTCACGAATATACTTTTTCGAGACAGAGAGCATCCCTCCAGTGCCACAGGTCGGGTCGTAAATACTGCGTGAAATACCAGGGCGGTACACATCCTCGTCTTTGGTGAAGATAAGATGTGCCATCAAGTCGATTACTTCGCGTGGGGTAAAGTGATCACCGGCTTCCTCGTTAGCCTGCTCGTTGAATTTGCGTACCAGCTCTTCAAAAATATACCCCATCTGGAGGGTATCCACCGTATCAGGATGCAAATCGATCTCGTTAAATGCTCTCACAATCAGAAAAAGTCGATTGGCATTGTCGAGTTTCTCGATCTCTTGCTCGAATTTGAAATGCTCGAAAATTTCACGCGCCTTCGGAGAAAAACCCTGAATATAAGCAATAAGATTTCGGGCAATATTATCAGGATCATCCAGCAAACGTTCAAAGTCGAAGCGACTGATGTTGAACAAAGTTTGTTGGCTACTTCCGGATTCCTTATCTCCCAAAATTCTATCAATAGTTTCTGGTTCATAGTCTTGGGCACGAAGTTTCTCGTACTCTTTGAGGACATCTTCCTTGGTGGAATCAAGAACACAGTCCATTCTGCGTAGAACTGTCAAGGGAAGCATCACAAGACGATACTGCGGCGGGCGGTAAGGTCCACGCAATTTATTTGCTATGTTCCATATAAAGCCAGCAAGATTTTCATGGCCATTACTCATATCAATACCTTCACCTAAGTATGTATCGAAGTTTCAAAAGCTAACCGCATTACACAGACGACAGCCATAGCTAATCTTAAGGGTATGTAATGGGGTTTACGTGCTCCCCTATTCAAAAAAATCCTCGTCAACCTTTCTCAGCCGCAATGTCTCCACCTCACGACAGCCAATATTATACTCTATCATCAAGTCAGCAAGACGCATTCCATCAATCAAAACAATCCTCATCCCAAGATCTTTTGCCGTCTGTCTAGCCTGCGCACTAAAACGTTATCCAGCAACTCTGAGGCAAGGGCTGCCTTGATTGTTCTGAACGACTCACGCAATGTCTCATCAGGCGTTGCCTCCGTATCAGATAATTCGTTCTTGTTAGAAACATCGGCCTGCTGATCAGAATTGCCAGATCCAACATTTTTTCGAGTACGAAATTCACGAAACGCAGAATATAGATTCAAATATTGCACATCAATCCGACCAGAATGGCTGGACAAGGCTTCACGGCCGACCTCGGTAATTTCAAAATGGGCACGCTCAGGATACCAGAGCAGACCTGCCTGCTTCAGGTAAGACTTAGCCCAGTTAACACGATTAGAGAAAATCGTTTGTTGACCACTTGGCGACAGCTGACGAAATTCAAGTTCAGTAAGATCAAACCGATCTGCAAGTTCGCGTGTAACACTCTTGGTTGACACACTACCCTGTTGACAGCTCTCAAGAACTGGACGCATCAAGGTTTGGAAATCAGGGATCATTGCTTCTACCTATCAATAAGCAAATAGCCAACAGAAAATACTCTTTGGCAAATGAATCGATCCTTTTCAGATATCTACCCCACGTTGAGCACGCTAGTGCGAATAAGCCTTTGCGTCAAGCAAGGCAGGATAGTTTGTAACACAAACCATCCTGCCATATATTTAGGGGGAAGAAAAAACGGAAATCTCTGGCAATCTTTGGCAATTAGCCCTATTAATGCAGCGTGGATACTTCTAAGAACTGATTTTTTTGTTGAGTTTGCATATTTTCCGGCGATCAAGTTCTGAAATGTGTTTTTTGTGGATTTTTTCGCTTTTTTTTGATGTTTTTGCCAAGTTTAAGAAGTATTCTACGTCTCGTGGATGGCTCGTGCTCGCTTTTCGCTCGAAGAAGATAAAATGCTTGGTGTTATAAACGATGTTAGCGAGCTGGCCTCGGCACGCCTGACGCCAGTCGTCCTGATAGAACGATCCATCCGATGTTTCTGTTCTCCAAAAACCGTGGTGTGAACGGACACGTGACCGCACAGGAGCGGACAAAGCCAAAACGCCGATCACATGCCGATCACATGGCTCCTGCAGCCAAAGGTCGGGGTCTTGACGACCGGCCTTTGCCCCGACGGAACTTTTCTACCGTCCAACGTGCGTCAACATCCTTCCGCGCGGCCTTCTTCGGGGCTTCAGGTCGGATCTCCCGGGCTTTGTGCCCTTGCCTGCTTCTCATCCTCACGCAACCGCTGCCGCGGGGCAGCAATCAGGCTTGCATCAACAATCTGACCACTGCGGGCAGAATATCCTGCCTGGGCAAG
>JABSOH010000166.1 GCA_013216065.1 Alphaproteobacteria bacterium | reverse complement strand
TTGCCGGAAATATCAACAGTGATACTTTTCACGCGTGGATGACACAGGAATTGATCCCCAACCCCATCCTCATCGCACCACGGGCATGGAATGGCATGGAAGTGCCCAACCGCGTTGCTCTCATGAAAGCTCTGATGCGCCACTGTATCGCGATCTGCAAGCTGGAAAGAAGCGTGCCACAATGCCGAAACTCCGATCCCTGTTGCAGACCTACCAATACAGTCCCGAGATGATCCATGACATCATCGGGGATCATCGGACTGCTGTATGATGCGTAGCCACCGCCTGAAGGTTTATGTTACAGACAGCGACATGCAGCGCATCAGGGCTCATACTGATCAGGCCGCGGACTGAGCGTCTCCGACTATCTGCGACGCTGTGGCACACAGCGCAAGATCGACTGTCTTGTTGATTGACGCTCGATAGCAGACCTGATGCGTATCAATGGCGATCTTGCGCGTTTGGGCAATCTGTTCAAGTTCGCGATGACAGAACTTCCGATGAGACAGGTGACGTGGCGAAGAAACTGCTTGGCGATGCACATCACGCCATGCTTGAAGCCCGTGGTCCTCAGGCCAAGCTCAAGCAAGAAATTGTGCGGATAGGATCATGATCTCGAAGAAGGCTCTGCGTGAGAATGATGACAAGTTTGATCGGCTGGCACATTATGTTGCGGCGGCGGAAGATCAGGACGAAAAGCTCGATTGTTTGTGGATAGTCAACTGCGATGTAGGTGAGACACTTGATGATCTCGATTTGGCGATTGTCGAAATTGACAACACCCAATAGATGAACTCTGCTGCCTAGGGTGCCGAAGGTTTGCCACCTGATCATCTCTCCAAGTCTGGCGAATCCCTGCCGGAAGATGCCTTACACGACATTGAGCAGCGTTTTTCGGCGTGTTTGGGCTTTGAGGAACATCAGCGTGTCGTGGACGCACACAAGAACACTGAAAATTTCCATCTCCATGTCGCCTACAACATGATTCATCCCGCGACCCTCAACATCCATCATCCGAGGTGGGATTATTATGCCCGGGACAGGGTGTGTCAGGCCATGAAGTTGAAGTACGACTTAGCGGCGGATTATGGCCATGACAAGTGGCGAGAGTGGCGAGATGACAGGGAGTAGCGGGCCTGTGAAGGTGCTGGATAAGGCACGAGACATGGAAACCCATCGCCGCCTGGACAGGCATTCCACAGTTACCTCCAGTCGCACAAACAGGAAATCATTGAGGCGATACAGACAGCCAACAGTTGGTCGACAGTGCATCAGGCTCGGGGAACAGCACGAGTTGAAGCTGAAACCACGAGGCAATGGCCCAGTGATTACCGATGGTCGGCATCACGCCAAGGCCAGCAGTCTCGATCGTAAGATCAGCATGGGTACACTCAAGCCGCATTTGGGTGAGGTATGTTCTTGCTGAAGGTGAGGCTGTTCCACAAGCGATTGCCGATATTTTACAGGAAAACAAGCAAGATTTGATCGAACAGATCGCCCAATCCCAGAATTGGCAGCAACTCCATGAGGCTTTCGGTCGGTACGGTCTGGAATTACGCAAGCGTGGCAATGGTCTGGCGATTTATGATGATCAGGATCAGCATGTGCCAGTCAGCCAGTGTAATCGTGCTGCATCGAAAAAGCATCTGGAGTAACGTTTGGGTGCATTCGATCGTCAGGAGAGTGTTCTCGATCAGGTGATGAAGAGCCCTGAGATGTTGGGCAGTATCCTCGCGCGTCCTGTGAGGACCGGACGGAAGTCTATGAGGTGCTCGATCAGTTTGGTGTGCAAGTTCAAACATCGCGATCAGGGGTATCTGGAAGCCGACTTTGAGCAAAGGGACTTCCTGCTCGATCATGCTGCACGGTTTGATCGCAAGCTCGGCCATTGGTATATTCCAAACAATGTCGATGCCAAGCCGTTCAAAGATATACCGCAGGGCTTTATCCTGACCGATGGCAAGTACCATATCCCCAGTCACAAACTGCCCGGCCTCGATGCCGAAAGTCTGCAACAGACATTCGGTCTATGGAAGACAACTTCTCCACCACCTTCCAAGGCCAACAAAGGCTATAGAGCTTAAGGCCATTAAAGCCACTAAAAGGCAGGGCCGAGCGAGGTATCTGGGAGAAGCTTCTCCACAAAAAGCGGCTTGATCCGACCCTAAGCTGAAAAGAGTTTTTACTGTTAATGGCAGGCATGGATTCGTTGCCATGCTGGTCGGTGACCGCAAGATATCGCGCACACTACACAACCCATCTCCAGTAAGAAGACTGGGTATTCGGCCGTTCAATCCGCTTGCAGGTGAACAGCACATGCCGCTGTATATTCGTGTGCCGTCCAAAGATCGCGCCGAGGCCAGGGCTGCAAAGTGGGATCTTGAAATGCAGAGCTGGTTCATTCCGCAGGATAAGCGAACAGGCAAGGTGAGCCAAGCCTTCGAGAAATGGCCGATTGGCCTTTCTGAGCAGAAGAAATCCTTCAGTCGCAAGAAAGCTCAAGAACTAGGCGCGCTGGAAGATCAGGGTTTGGGGCTGGGTGATTGATTCGAGCCTTGGGTGATTGCAGCAAAGACACGCATAAGTCAGTAATTGCATAGTCGCCATGGCACGATCATTCCCGACTTTAGAGGGATCGTATGCTCAATCCGCGCAACCTGACGTGGGTCTTGGCCACGAGCAGCTTCGGTTCCAGCAAGCACGCCGATGCTTCAACTCCCTTGGAATGCGCCACCATGTAATTTTCCACGCATGGCGTGAACTCGCCGCAACCGACTCAAGCCCCCGGCCTCGGTCGTGATCACCACCACCGACGTAGAGTAAAACCGTTTTGTATACCGCGATTTTGACAATTTTCATCTCTTAATTCCTACGGAACACTCATTTTGTTCTAAACAAGCCACAAATTGCTAAGCAATAGTAATCAGAATGCGCTATCAACACGTTGCTGGAAACCTCAAAAGGTTATGATAAAAATACCCGTGATTCAAACTCTCTTTGATGGACATAACGATCTGCTCTCGCAGATGGCAGCGGGAAAGTGTTGCCTACAAGACGTACGCGATGGCTATGGAGCGGGGCATATCGACTTGCCGCGCGCGCGACAGGGCGGTTTTGGTGGCGGTTTTTTTGCGATTTTCGTCGAGGACAGCAGCGATGACCTTGGCAATGTACTCGCCGCGACGCAGCACCCGCCGTACCATCTCGATATCCCACCCGAGGTACCACACCATACCGCCCTGCCCGTAGCCCTGCATCAAGCCGCCGAAATGCAGCGATTGCACCGCGCCGGGATCGTGCATCTCTGTACCGATACTGCAACCCTTGAGGCAAAACTCCACGCCCCGGATGTTCTCGCCGCAGTGCTG
>JABSOH010000165.1 GCA_013216065.1 Alphaproteobacteria bacterium | reverse complement strand
TGTTCTTTCAACAGCAGAACCAAACGCAACAAGACAAACAACAGCGCAGCTAATTGCAATACTGAATTGGAGGTATAGTTCAGCGACGACACGTACAAAGGTGATCGCGTCCAACATCACGGTATTACGCACGAATTGCAAAGAGCGGAGAGAGGATAATTGGAACTTGTTCTTACGGGCAAAAGCGATTTTTGACAGTAAACCTATTTCAGTACCAATTGCACCAATTGGCGCATAAGCACTACCTGCACAAACAACAACCTTTACTGCACCATACTTCAAGAACCTTTCCGCAAGGGCAATACAGGCATATCCAATCGCTACCAGGGGCAAAGCCCAATACAATCTGGCTTCTGCTCAACATGGGTTTTTCCTTTTTTAGTGTGGTGTCGCTGCTCAGATATGCATCGTACCCAAGCCAGAAGCCGCTAAAGCCGCCTCCTTCACCGCTTCATTCAGCGTCGGGTGAGCATGAGTACAGCGCGCGAGGTCTTCCGAAGACGCGGTGAATTCCATCAACAGAGAAATTTCGTGGATCAACGTACCAGCATCAGAGCCAATGATATGCCCGCCTAAAATTTGATCGGTTTCATCATCAGCAAGAATCTTCACAAAACCATCCCCCGCACCCACTGCCCGCGCGCGCGAATTCGCGCTAAAGGGAAACTTCCCAACCCGGTATTTTCGCCCCTGCTCTTTCAATTGCTCTTCGGTGGCACCAACATTTGCCACCTCAGGATCGGTATAAATTACTTCGGGGATTGCGTTATAATTGATATGTCTGCTGTGCCCCGTCAGCATTTCAACGCAGGCCGTGCCTTCGTCCTCGGCCTTATGCGCCAGCATCGGACCCGGAATACAATCGCCTATAGCATAAATCCCCGGCACCGAGGTTTGATACCGTCCATCGACTTCGATCATGCTGCGCTGGTTGGTTTGCACGCCAACGCCCTCAAGTCCCAATCCATCAGTGTACGGACTACGTCCGATGCACAACAAAACCTTATCGACGGTTTGACACCGGACATCACCACCTGATGCCAATTCCATAGTGACTTCGACACCAATTTTTTTTACCTTAGCACTAGTGACTTTCGTCCCCATGGTGAATTTTAAGCCTTGTTTTTCAAGTATTTTCTTAAACTGCTTGCTGATCTCCATGTCCATGCCTGGTGTGATATGATCTAAGAACTCCACCACCGTGACCTCTGCTCCAAGCCGCGCCCATACCGAACCTAACTCAAGCCCGATTACGCCAGCGCCGATCACCAGAAGTTTTTTCGGCACCGCCGGGAACTCCAAAGCCCCCGTCGAAGTAACAATGTTTTTTTCATCAACCACAAGTCCTAGCAATGGAGTTGATTCCGAGCCTGTGGCAATCAAGATATTTTTCGTGGCAATAATCTCACCCTTATTTTTACCATCGGTGATTCCCACCTTACCCACCGCCGTGATGGTCGCGCTGCCCATCACGCGGCGGACTTTGTTCTTTTTCATCAAAAAGTCAATGCCTTTGGCCAAATCGCTCACGATTTTGTCCTTGTGCTTTAGCATATGCGACAGATCAAACTTCGGAGTGACCTGAATGCCATGATCCTGGAATTTGTGTACAGCCTGATGATACAGGTGCGAGCTTTGCAGCAGAGCTTTCGATGGGATACAGCCAACATTCAGACACGTACCGCCAAGGCTCGTGCGCTTATCAACGATGACCGTCTTCAGCCCCAACTGTCTGGCACGAATCGCTGCGACATACCCACTGGGCCCAGCACCAATAATCACCAAATCTACCGCATCAGTCATAGGTCATTTCCTCATCGTTGCTCTGTACTGTAATCGCCCAACTGTACAGCGAAAAGCGAAATTCCATCGCAATGCGCACTATCCAAACAAAAAAGTATTGATCGCGCCACCATAGACCAACCCAACGTAGACCCCAAGGGCAAGCAATAGACCATGAAACACACGATCATTGCGCATTATGCACATCAGCAAGCCACTGCCAATGGCGATTAGGCGCATCACAACTTCGGCATATGATCAAGACTGCCATTGCTGCTGAGCAGAGGTTTTGCAGCAAGACTGCGACAACGCGCTGGCGTAGTGTCTTACGTGCGAAAACCATTCGTACAGAGGATGCCCTATTATTGATCCGCCGTGCGACGCCCACCCCAGAACCTGCCAAATCAACGTGGAGAACGTACCCGTAATGATGATGACACCACTAGTGTCGTTTTTCTCAACCATTGCAAAACGTGTTGCTGTGTATCGTGAACGTAGCATTGCTCGTCAATACCTTGCGATCATAAGCGACAAAATGCCGATCTGAAAAAGCTAACCTCTCGCACAAATTCTGGCTAGAGAGCCAAGTATACGTTTCCTCCCCCTAAAGCCACAATGCCTGTGTATTTGTGTATTGTGGCTTTTTGCTGTGCCTTTTTACCAATGTAAAAATCAACCGTTTTGAGGTGATCATATCCCGCTTGAGCAAAATCAGCCAAGTAGTGGTATACACATACGGATTTTTTACTATTCACTTCTAGCCCGACCACTTATTTCTTGCTAGGATTCTGCTGGTAAGGCGCAATAGTCCTCATATCTTTACCAGACATTACACGGAAAAAGCCTCTCTCACAAACGTGTCTATGGCGCCTCAGGCCAGCATGAGTTGTGGGATCAGTTTCTGGACAACAAGAAGCGCAAAGTCGCCGTGAGTTGGCGCGAATGTTTGTTGTTAATGGCGGGTTTTGATCCGTTGGCTATGGCGTTGATTGTCAGCTATCGGAAAATCTTTGTCGAACTGAGACGATCAAACCCAATCAGGCGCAACGCTGTTTCTATATTAGCCTCTGGCAAGAATCTGCTGACTTTCATTCGTGGGTCGTTCAAAGACCGCGAGCAAGCCAAGGCACTTGGGCGCACAGTGGGACCAGGAGCATAAAAGCTACTTCATCCCCAAAGACAAAAACCCGGAACTTTTCCAACAATGGAAAAGTGGCTTGCCAGAGTTCAAATCGAAAGACTATAGTCACCAGAAATTTGTACGGTCAGGCGCACTCAAGGAAAATGCGGTCGGTCTGGATGATTTATAGGATGTAACATTGGGCTTATCGATTATGGATTATTATCAAAAAAGCCTGTTAAAGTTGCTAGCAGAACTGCCGGGTTTATCTCGATCACCCCGTGAACAGGGCACATACTTTGAACGGATAGCCCGCCAGTACCTTCTGCGTGATCCCATGCGTGCACACCAGTACGAAGAGGTTTGGCATTATGCGGAATGGGCAGCCAATCATGGCTGGAACACCCAGGATCTAGGTATTGATCTTGTCGCAAAACTTCGTGGCAAGCCGGGTTTTGCAGCGATACAGTGCAAATTTTATGAAGCCGACAAGCGCGTTGCCAAAGC
>JABSOH010000164.1 GCA_013216065.1 Alphaproteobacteria bacterium | reverse complement strand
GTTCGGCCTCATCCATAAATTTCAAATGCGTTTCTGGCAGCATGCCTTTGGAAAGAAAGAATGCCAAAGCCTGAGCATTGTTGCGACCTGTCCTTTTTACCGATTGGAGGATCACCTGGAACTGCCCCGGGCTTACCGCCACGATCCGGCCAACACATGGGCGAATTGCACCACAGAACCAGACAAAATTAGCTGTCGCTTCAAGCGCCAGTTCATCGCCTGCATCAAGGATCGGGCACAAGCGCTCGACATCAGCCTCTGAAAGCTGACAGGCCTCAAAGTTCTCCGACCCGTCTGCATCAAGACGACAGGTCGTAAAAGAATTCGTACGGAGGTCAACTCCGATATATGACATTTGTCATTCTCCTGAATGGTGAAAGGCGGAATCCCGAAAAGGGCGTGAGCGGCCAAATGCAAGGTCACCACTATGCGAAGGCTATTCTTCTCAACAGGGTCACAATGTCTAACGGATCATCCAGCCTGAAACCTATCCGCCCCCTAAATTCTCTAACAAATTTAGAGTGTCTAGCCGATCACAAATCATTCATACCTTAGACTCTTTCATTGATCAGCCTATAGGCTGATCCCAGATGCGGAGACTACTGATCTGATTGAGTGTTCAAATACAGCAGCAGGGCCGCACGATCTGGCACTTTTTTCAGGCCGTTGTAGCTCATTTTAGTGCCGGGCGCGTATACTTTGGGCTTGGTCAGGAAAGCGTTCAGTTCCTTGAGCGTCCAAGTCCCGCCAGACATCTCCAACAGTCCTCTGGAATAATTGTAGCCTTCGGCTGAAGCGATGGGACGACCAACCACATTCCGTATGTTTGGACCGGTTTTGTGTGGTGCACCAGAAGCAATATTGTGGCAGGATGCACATTTTTTAAAAATTTTCTCACCCTTGCCAGTAACGCGCATCAATGTGTCTTGCCCCGAGTTTTGTGCCGTGGTCATTAGAATTTCAACGTCTGACCAAAAAATAGTGTCCATAGGCTCGGTAGAGGCAACCTCGCCCCCGGCAGCATCGGTAACCTCAATTGGATAGGCATTTTTTTCAGGAGAGTCGGTTTTGTGCAGCAATTTTGCCACAAAACCTGTTCCTGTCGCCAGCACACCCGCAAACAATATAGCACCAAACAGTTTGTTCGAGAATAAGGGATCCTTCGCCATTGATGCAGCTTTCGTCAAAACAGGGGAGAATATGTGTATTTAAGTCTTGCAGGTTTTGGCAGATATGCTGAATAATGTCAACAATTTGCACCATTCAAAACTTACGCTAAAAGCACCATGCGCGACTTCAAGCCTCTGATCGTTATTCCGACGCGGCTCGCTTCTGCGCGGCTACCGAATAAACCGCTTGCTTTGATCGGGGGAATTCCAATGATTGTGCATTGTGTGCATCGTGCTAAAGAGGCCGAGATCGGCGATGTTGTGGTGGCGGCAGCTGACGTTGAGATTGTTGCTGTGGTTGAAGCTGCAGGCGGTCACGCGGTGTTGACTGATCCGGATTTGCCTAGTGGCAGCGATCGTGTTGCGGCGGCGGTGCAGCAGATTGATTCGGCACGAGCGTATCCTTATATCATCAATTTCCAAGGCGATTTGCCCCTGTTTGCACCGAAAGATTTGCGCGAACTGATCTACGGGGCTGACCCTGCGAACAACATCGTGCGCACGTTGGCAATGCGCATTAGCAATTCCGCCGAAGTCTCTGACCCTGATGTTGTTAAGGTACAGGCTGGTTTTGTAAGCCATACTCCGGGCAGTGTTGCACGCACAATCGGTTTTAGTCGAGCAGTAGTGCCGTGGGGTCAAGGCGCATACTGGCACCACGTTGGAATCTACGGCTATCCACGTCGAGTCTTGGAGGAATTTGTGCAGTTGCCGCCAAGTCCTCTTGAGCAACGCGAGCGGCTCGAACAACTCAGGTTACTCGAAAACGGTTACGGCATCGAAACCGTGGTGATTGCCAATACGCCAACTGGGGTGGATACGCCACGAGATTTAGCCTCCGTGCAAAAACTTTGGCAAGCGCGTGCAAGAGGGAAACTACAGGAAAAATCATGAAAAAACAACATATAGAACAGATTTTTTCCACATTTTCTCAAGCGAATCCTAACCCCAAAAGCGAACTAGAATATCACAATCCGTACACACTTTTGGTCGCGGTTACCCTATCAGCACAAGCGACAGATATCGGGGTCAACCGTGCGACTCGTGGCTTGTTCGCCGTTGTCTCGACACCGCAGGATATGCTCGATCTTGGTTTTGAGGAACTGATTGCGCATATCCGTACTATTGGCTTGTTCAACACCAAGGCGAAAAACGTCATGAGCACGGCACAGATTTTGGTTGAACAGCACGGTGGAACTGTACCGCAGACTCGTGCGGAGCTTGAGGCGTTGCCCGGAGTCGGACGAAAAACCGCCAATGTTGTACTGAACATTGCTTTTGCGCAGCCCACCATGGCAGTGGATACCCATATTTTCCGCCTTAGCAATCGGACGGGACTCGCACCAGGGAAAACCCCGTTTGCAGTCGAAAAGGATTTGGTGGCAGTGATCCCGGAAGCCTACCAGATTCACGCCCACCATTGGTTGATCCTGCACGGGCGCTATGTCTGTAAAGCGCGCAAGCCTGATTGTGCGAACTGTGCAATCCGGGAATGCTGCGCCTATCCGGATAAAACTCAATAATTAGATAGTTAACGTATCTTGTTCGGCACGTAGCGCGACAATTGGATCATGCGCGTTAGGGCGTACATCGGCATAGGTCAAGAGCTTGTCTTGCGGAACTGGCCTAAGAACTTTCGCGCCATCGAGCAATCCAAGCGGAACCGCCCGCGCGGCGTTGGATTCGTCACGGGCAAGAATCCAACCGTAGTAGCAGGTCTCGCCAATACCATCTAAAATTTTGCCTGCCGCAAGGTCTTGCTTGGCTTTTGCTGTGGCCTCGGCAACGGGTATCGGACGTGGTTGCATGTCTGTAACGCCGTAGAGTACGGCGCGAGCGCAGGACAACGGCACTTCAAGGCTGGTGAGATGATACGGACGGTAGAAAGTGTAAAATGGCCCATCCCCAAGCGCCAGATACCCCATACGTGCGCAGAGGCGTGGGCTATCGATATGGGCAACGGCGAAGACTCCGGGAGGCACACCGCGACCAACGCTATATTCGACAACACCACGGCGTTGCAGGATTCCGCCATGTTCGCGCGGGATATACACCCGGTGTAGATCCTCAAGACCAATGGCTCGGCCGTGCATTCCGGGCGTATCCGGGATCAAACCAGTCGCATTGGCCAGCGCAGTCATCTCGACCATGGTTTTGGTTCCATCGACAAATTCTGATAATACTCTGGGATTCATGTTTTTTTGTGCAGCCTCTGCGGCAAGCTCTGCTGGTATCGCATGGCGATTGAGCGGATTGTTTTTGCCTTTCCCGGCCG
>JABSOH010000163.1 GCA_013216065.1 Alphaproteobacteria bacterium | reverse complement strand
CAGCATCAACACAGGTCGAATCCGCCCGCACTGGAACAACATCACTGCCACCCAACAGCAGTCCGCTTTTGCTGACCTCTTTCATTGCAAGTTCAGCACCTGCAGCCATATCCGGGGTCAGCGATTCGATGGGCCCTGTGAACCCCAACAAAATACCGATGTGGATGTCATCGGCCGAAGCGGCAAGCGGCAAGCTCAACGCGGCGGTTGCCATGGCGGTAAGGAGGAATTTTTTCATGAGAGTTAATCTCCTATTTTTTTGTGATCGGGAAGATTCCAGATGTTTACGTACCAAACTCTAAAATGTTGTACAGGCAATATTATACGGCTGACAAGCAGATCGTGACGAAAAAAGGCGGCATAACAACAGAAAAATGCTAAGCTGCCCTTGCCATTTTTAATACAGTGAACCCTCAAGAGTAAGGAGAAAAGGATGTCGACTGTTGAAGAATTTTCTCAACATGGGCACAATCAGGAGCATCATGGTGATCGGGCAGAACGTGGCTGGGACATTTGATCGGCTGTATTACTTTGAACGGGCATGTGAAACCTATATCAAGGCGTTGTGGACCGGGGGGAGTTGCGGATGCTTAGCAATGAGATCGCCGAAAGAACTGCCAGAGCATTCGAAGAATGCTCTGATACTGGCACGCATCTGTGTGTACTACGCGAAATCCTCGATAGCGAAGAACTGAACTTTCGCTCCTGAGGATTCTGTAGCAGTATCTTTGTTGTCAGCAGTGCGGTCATGAAGTGAGGATCAGAACAGACATTAAGGTATTCGGGTGCGTGAATTTTGGAAAATGCATAGTGCAGGCAATGATTTTGTGCTGCTGGATTGTCGGGTGAACGCTTTTACGGGCGGTGCGTCCGCGCGCGCGTTGCTATGCGAGCGCCATTTAGGGGTTGGTTGTGACCAATTGATCGAAATGTATACTGCAAGCGCGGAGTCATCCCCTGCCGAATTCGCGTTGCGTTTTTACAATCAAGATGGCAGTCCAGCAGATGCTTGTGGCAATGGTACGCGGTGTGCAGCCTCGTGGTTGATGCAACGCCACGATATTTCTGCGCTCACGTTTATTATTGCTGATCGTATACTGCCTGTCTGGCAAGAGAATGCGTGCATTTGGGTCAATATGGGCCGCGCGGAATTTTGTCCTACCCAAGTTCCAATGACCCTTACAGATTCTGCACAGTTGATGCAAGTTCTGGCTTTGAACCATGACGAAATTGTTTACGCCATGGCGTGTTCAATGGGGAATCCACATTTAGTACTGCTCTGCACAAGTCCGCTATCGGATAAAGATATTGTGACTTTGGGCACGCGCTTGGAACGACATGAAATTTTTCCTGAATACTCCAATGTCGGCTTTATGCATGTGCAGCCTGATGGGTTGCATTTGCGGGTTTGGGAACGCGGAATAGGGGAGACGTTGGCGTGTGGCAGTGGAGCCTGTGCTGCCTTTGCTGTGGCGCGCCAATACGGCGCGCGGCTGCAGGATGTTGCCGATGTGATCCTGCCTGGCGGTGTGCTGACGCTACGCGCGCAAGGCGAAGACGTGCTGATGACCGGCCCGGTGGCGATGGTGGCGGAAGGGTTTTGGCATGGTTGAGCAGCAGGTGGTGAACTTTGGCTGTCGCTTGAACAGTTTCGAGTCCGAACAGATTAGGCATTTGGTGCGCTTGGCCGGGCGCGATGACCTGTTGGTGATCAATAGTTGCGCCGTGACCAATGAAGCCGAACGTCAAGTCCGGCAAAAAGTGCGGCAATTGCTGCGGCTGCACCCAGATAAGTCGGTGGCAGTGGTGGGGTGTGCGGCAGAGCTTAACCCATCTTCGTTCACTGAGATTCCGGGGGTGTCTTTAGTGCTGGGCAATGCCGAGAAGCTCGATGGTGCTCAGTATCTCCAGCGCGGTACCACTGCGGTTGGCGCAATTACTAAATCGCAAAAACAATCTTTAAACATCAAAGATTTTCACGCGCAGACTCAACGGACTCGCGCCCATGTGATGATTCAAAACGGTTGTGATCACGACTGTACCTTTTGTGCAATCACCAATGCACGTGGCGATAGTCGTTCAGTGCCGATTATCGAATTGCTGAGTCATATGCGCAGGCTGGTTGCAGCAGGAACGCGTGATATTGTGTTGTCTGGAGTCGACATCTCGGCCTATGGAAGTGACTTGCCCGATCAGCCGACGCTGGGGGATTTGGTGGCAGAAATTTTATTAGGTATTCCGGATTTGCCGCGATTACGGTTGTCAAGTATCGACTGTATCGAGCTTGATACGCGCTTTAAGGCCTTGCTCGTTTCCGAGTCGCGTATCATGCCGCACCTGCATTTATCCCTTCAGGCAGGGGATGATTTGATTCTGAAACGCATGAAGCGACGGCATTTGCGTGCGGCAGCGGTGGAACTGTGTGCTGAACTTCGTGCCGGACGTCCTGAGTTGGTGTTTGGTGCTGATTTGATTGCAGGATTCCCGACAGAAAGCACGGAGATGTTCGCGCGTACCATGGATTTGGTACAGGATTGCGGTTTGACCTATCTGCACGTATTCCCGTTCTCTGCTCGTGATGGAACGCCGGCGGCGCGGATTCCAAACCAGGTTCCCCACGCAGAGCGCAAACGCCGCGCCAAGGCATTGCGCGTTATGGGTGATATGCAGATGATGAACTTTTTCCAAAGTCTGATGGGGAGTACGCAGGAAATCCTGCTCGAAACCCCAACCTTTGGGCGTACACCGCATTACGCTCCAGTGCGGTTGGTGGAACCACTCAATCCTGCACAGGGGATCGTTCCGGTGCGTATTACTGGGCGGAGCGATAAGCAATTATGGGCTGAACCGTTAGTTCGGCAACGAGGATCGGCGGCATGAGTTGGTTTCAACGTTTGAAGCAGGGTTTGACGCGCTCGACAGAGAAGGTCAAGACGCAATTCACCGAGGTGATCGGCAAGGCTAAGCTCGAAGCCGAAGATCTCGAAAAAATTGAGGAGGCGTTGATTCTTGCCGACATGGGGCCACAGTCTGCTGCCGATATTTCGGCGGAGATGGCAAAACGGCGTTTTGAAAAAGGTATTACTGAAGATTCGTTGATGGATGCATTGGCTGAAGAGATTGCATTGCTGTTGCAGCCAGTGGCAGAGCCATTGCAGATGCACGCCAAGGGTGTCAACACGGTGTTGGTGGTTGGAGTCAATGGTGGTGGTAAGACCACCACCATTGCCAAGCTTGCACGTCAATACGTTGATCAGAACAAGAAAGTAGTTTTGGCGGCTGGGGATACTTTTCGTGCGGCGGCGGTTGAGCAACTCAAGATATGGGGTGCGCGGATTGGAGTGGATGTTGTTACGGCACCGCACGGCGGAGACGTTGCGGGTCTTGTGTTCGATGCCATGAGTCGCGCCGAAGATGTGCGGGCAGATATTTTGCTGATCGATACGGCAGGACGGCTGCACAATAAGCACAATTTGATGCAGGAATTGAGCAAGATCGTGCGGGTGATGAAAAAAAAAATCCAGCGGCGCCACATCATGTTTTGCTGGTGCTGGACGGTGGCGCGGGGCAAAATGC
>JABSOH010000162.1 GCA_013216065.1 Alphaproteobacteria bacterium | reverse complement strand
TCATTATCGATGCTAGTCTTGGCCTCCCGGCGATGAAACTTGCTTCAAAGCTCGCCAGTAATGTCAGCAAGCACTTCCCAGTGCTGGTATTAATCCCTGAAGATCAAGTATACCTCTCGCAGCAATGCCTCGATATTCGCGTCCACGATTTCATGGTCATGCCGATTTCAAGCCAACTGTTCTGCCAAAAGGTCACCGCCACCAATCATTGGCTTAGCCATTATCAACGCTACAACAACTCGTTCGATCAACAATTGAACCTCTCGGTGCGCGATGAACTGACCAGACTCTACAATCGACGCTACATGAACCGCCTGCTCAATCGGTTGATTGAACAGGCGCACAACCAAAAACAAAATTTTAGCCTCTGCATCGTCGATATCGATCACTTCAAACAGTTCAACGATACCTATGGTCACCTGATCGGCGACGAATTGTTGCGGCAACTCGCACGCCTCATGGAATTGCGCATTCGCCGCCACGATAGCATCGGACGTTGGGGCGGAGAAGAGTTCATCATCGTGTTTGCCGACATTTCACAAAGTCTCAGTATCATCCTTGCCGAGCGGATTTGCCGCTATGTCGCTGAACATGACTTCGAGATATCCGAACTTGATCAAGCGCTGCGTATCACCGTGAGTATCGGGGTCTCTTCCTTCCAGCGTAGCGACAACTCGGAACAACTCATTTCGTGCGCCGACAAAGCGCTGTACATCGCCAAAGACCAAGGCCGTAATCGCGTGATCAGACACAGCCTTGCGTCGTGAAGTTCTCTCAGGGACACGGAAAGGCACGTTAGACAACTTCATTCTTGAAAATCTGTGGCGTATCGCCTAATGCTGCCACAGCTTTTCGTAGGAGATATGCTGTGTTTTTTTCTAATCTGTTTCGTTTTTTGTCAGTTGATATGGCAATTGATTTAGGCACCGCCAACACGCTGGTCTACGTGCGCGGGAAGGGCATCGTACTGAATGAGCCTTCTGTTGTTGCTTACGTCGAGTCCAAAGGACGCAAGCGGGTTCTGGCGACGGGAAACGAAGCCAAACTGATGCTGGGACGCACGCCGGGCAACATCAAAGCGATTCGCCCGCTCCGCGATGGTGTGATTGCGGATTTTGATGTTGCGCAGGAAATGATCCGGCATTTTATTGCCAAGGTCAAAGATAACCAGTTCATGGTGGCGACGCGGATCATTATTTGCGTGCCGTCGGGTTCAACGTCGGTAGAACGCCGGGCGATTCAAGAGGCCGCCGAATCGGCGGGCGCAACACGGGTGTTTCTGATCGAAGAGCCGATGGCGGCAGCCATTGGTGCCAAATTGCCGGTTACTGAGCCTAAAGGCTCGATGGTCGTGGATATCGGCGGTGGCACCACCGAGGTTGCAGTGATATCGCTTGGTGGAATTGTGTACGCGCGTTCAGTGCGGGTTGGCGGGGATGTGATGGATGAGAACATCATCGCCTATATCCGTCGCCACCATAATTTGCTGATTGGCGAGTCCAGTGCCGAGCGCTTAAAGAAAGAGATTGGCTCTGCGATGCCGGTTGCCGATGGTGTTGGCAAGGTAATGACAATCAAAGGCCGAGATTTGGTGCACGGCGTGCCAAAGGAAATCGAAGTGACCGAGCAGATGATTCACGAGGCGCTGAACGAGCCGGTGGCGCAAATCATTGAGAGTGTCAAGACTGCCCTTGAACACACTGAACCGGAGTTGGCGGCTGATATTGTCGATAATGGTCTCTATCTGACTGGCGGTGGTGCACTGCTGCATAATCTAGATGAAGTGTTGCGGATCAGCACCGAATTGCCAGTTTTTGTCGCTGACGAGGCACTCAATTGCGTGGTCAACGGCACCGGACGCTGTTTGGAAGAAACCAATAACCTCGAAGGAGTATTGGTTTCTGATTTTTAATGCACGAATACCTTATAGGCAATCATTGCTCGGGTCCGTGCCAACAATGGAGGCAGGGATGCCCCGGTCTTGGCTGGTTTTTAGTTTATATTTTCAACGCCATCTCAAGCGCCGAGGTCATTTGGTGCTGGTGTTGTTCTCAACTTTTCTGTTGGCACTGGACTATGTCAATCCGCACTTGCTCACCCCAGTACGTAGCGCGATAGAACGCTTGGTCTCGCCGCTGGATTATGTTGCTGCAGTTGTCACCGACGCGGTATCGAAAGGCACGGACTTTACAATGCGGGTGTTTCATCAAGCCGAAGCATTGGCCTTCTTGCGCGAGGAAAACAGTAATCTGCGCCAATGGCGAGAATATGCTCAGGCTTTAATCATTGAAAATCACCAGCTACAAACCTACTTTGCAGGCGATGTGGTTGGTCAGACCGACATCCAGCATTTCCGATTGCAAAGCCGCAGCCGCACCCAAGCCGGGCAATTGCTGCACATTACCTTACCCAGCGCAAAGGCTTTGCCAACTTATGCTGCGGTTATCAGCGATAGCGGCTTAATCGGCCGGATCATGATGCAAGACCAACGCCACGCCGAGGTCATGTTACTCAGTCACCCCGACAGCCACATCCCGGTACAAGTCGGGCCTGAGGGCATTCAAGCTGTGCTGATCGGACAAGGCCATACCACGGCAAGATTAGATTATTACCACAATCAACCCCACGAACAGATCCGGATCGGGGATGCAATTGTGTCTTCTGGATTCCTGAGGTATTTGCCAAGCGGGTTGCACATTGGTTCCGTGATCCGTGTCACCGCCGAGGAAAAAGAAGTGACCTTGGCCTTTGACCCCGATTTGCTACGCTATATCGGGGTGATCGTGTCTGAAATGTTGTCTCCCGCCCAGCGACCCTCCGCCACCTCCTTTGGCCCTCCCTCTGCAACCAAGGAAGCGTCATGAACTGGTCGCTACTCACCGCAAGACAAATCTTGGGCTGGTGCCTACTGTTGCTTGTCTTCGTGCTGTGCCTCGTGATCAGCACCCAACCCTCGATCTTTGCCCATTTTTCTCCGCTACGCTACCTACACCTGATTTGCCTCTCGGTGGTTATCACGCTCATTTCTGGAGAGTTCCCCTTAATTTTGCTGATGATTTTTGGCCTGATGATCGATAGTCTGCACGGATCCCTCCTTGGCAGTAGTAGCTTACTGCTGGTGCTGATCGTACCCTACTTGCAACTTGTCAGCTGTTCTGCCGTGCGCTTCTCTGTACCGCGTATCTGGCTGATGTTCGTCGGCTTTATCGTATTTTACCAGATCGGCCAGAAATCGTTACAATTCCTGTTGCGCAATACCATCATTGACTATCGCGCTGTTCTGCTCGACAGTCTGTGGGCAATGATCTTGTTCCCAGTAATTTTTGCAGGTGTGCTATACTTATTCCGGCGCTGTAGCCGCAACGTGACGATACCGTTATAAGATTCATGTTATAGGCGGTGTTTTGGCTAAAGTGATTTTCGCCGCGGCACATTTGTGGCCTAATGAGGTTCTTGATATGGTTCGCTGTGTTTGGCGTCTAAAGCTGGACACCCCGAAGACTTCGCTCAAGTCGCGTTTTTCTGATTCAATAGGACGTATTGAATTTCAGGGGCTTGATGATGCAATCTGGTTTTTTCGATCTTGATGAACGTTTGGCAAAGATTTCCCAATCGGGCGATCCGTTGGAGGCTGTGGCGTTGATTTCAAGATTTTTCGCCCCGCTTTGGAGCAGGTCGTGCCCAGAGCAGACCGCAGTCGTGGAGATCGTCCCGCTCATGTTTTGATGTTCAAAATCCTGATTTTATGTATGG
>JABSOH010000161.1 GCA_013216065.1 Alphaproteobacteria bacterium | reverse complement strand
CACACATTGATCATATTGCCGAGCGTTATATCATCCCTGGGGAAACCGCTGATTTTGCGCTAATGTATATTCCGGCTGAGGCGGTGTATGCTGAAATTTTTGCAAGTCTACCGAAAGTAGTGGATTATTCTTTTAAGAAAAAAGTGTTTCTGGTTTCTCCCACCACCATGATGGCCACCTTGACCACGGTGCGCGGTATCGTGCGTGATGTGCAATTTCAGCAACATGCTGCCGAGGTACAGTCTTTGGTGGGGTTGGTGGCGGGTGATGTCAGTCGTCTTCAGGACAGAATAGGCAATTTACAGAAACATTTTGGGCAATCGCAAAAAGATATCGACGAGATATCGACCTCGATGAATCAAATTTCCACACGAGCCGGAAAAATTGCCCAGATCGGCGTTTCTCAGGAAAAGCGTTGAATTTGCTCGTAAGCGAGCATTGCTGCATACGGGTCTTCGAGAGCTAGTCCGGTGGATTTGAACACCGTGATTTCTTCTTCACTCTGTCGCCTTGGATGCTGTCCCTGGAACAATGTGCTGGGGCAAGTGGTGATATCTTGGATGGATATCGCGCTGTTTTTGATTGCTTGGATAATTTTCCCGGCTTTGTGCTATGTGCCGTCGAGACTACCGACAAAAATTGTTCCGTGTTGCATGACCTGATCGTCGGATTCGCGCCAAGAGGGTTTGAGGGTATCCACCAGATAAACGTGTTATCTGGGACACAAGTGTTCGCCAAAATTATGGATACTGCAGCAATTGTTGCGGTACTAAGGATATCATCTTGCTGTTGAGTCGTTGTCGATTCGCTATGAGAGGCCAATTTCTTGGGTCTGGTGGGATAATTTTTGGGCATTGGAAAAGTTTCTGCCCCAAATCGTGGCCTTTTTAAGCACACCGCCGTCTATGCGATGATCCGGTTCTGTGCGATTTGACTCGTGCCGATCATCATCAGATACTTGGATCAGGGTACGCAAGGTGGTCTGTGGCAGTACGTCTTGCGGTCAATTCTGTTCAGGTGGGGTGACCTGAGTCTCTAGGCCATCAAGCAGAACTATCAGATTTTTATGATTTTTGCGGATTTTTAGGCAGAAGAGAGAGACCTAGTTCTTGCAATTGTGCGGCATTGATAGTATTGGGCGCACCCATCATTAAATCTTGAGCCCGCTGATTGAGCGGGAAAGCGGTAACCTCGCGAATATTGTCTTCGCCCGCCAGCAGCATCACCATGCGGTCAATTCCTGGTGCTGAGCCGCCGTGAGGCGGTGCGCCAAATTTTAAGGCTTCGATCATGCCCGAGAAGCGTTGATCTACATCATCCTGACTATATCCTGCGATGGAAAACGCGCGATACATGATTTCCGGCAAATGGTTCCGAATCGCGCCCGAGGATAATTCTACCCCGTTACACACGATATCGTACTGCCAGGCTAAAATATCCAGTGGGTCTTGATTTTCAAGGGCTTGGAGGCCGCCTTGAGGCATTGAGAAAGGGTTATGGCTAAAGTCGATTTTTCCGGAGACAGCATCGCGCTCGAACATTGGAAAATCGACGATCCAGCAGAACTCAAAGTGGTTCTCATCGATCAGATTCAGATCCTTACCCATACGATTGCGTACCGCACCTGCAAATTCAGCAGCTTCGGGTGCAGGGCCGCAAACAAAAAACACTGCGTCGTTGGGTTTGACCCCGGTTAATTGTGCGATCTGTTGGATTCTCTCGGCATCAAGGTTTTTGGCAATCGGTCCGCCGCCGTTTAATTCGGTATTAAAGGTGATGTATCCGAGGCCAGCTTGACCTTCCGATCGTGCCCAATCGTTCAACTTGTCGAAGAAGCTCCGGGGACGGTTTCCAGCACTGGGGGCAGGAATCGCGCGGACCACGTTACCTTTAGAGATTTGATTCGCAAAGATTTTGAATGATGATTCAGCAAAGCAATCGCTAACGTCACTGATCACGATCGGGTTACGCAGATCGGGTTTGTCGCTACCGTATTGTAGCATCGCTTGATGGTAGGGAATATGCGTAAACGGCGTTGCGGATACTGAGTGTCCTGCGGAAAATTCCTGAAACAGTCCGCTGAGAATAGGTTCAAGAGTGTTGAATACCTCATCTTGAGTTACGAAACTCATTTCAAAATCGAGTTGGTAAAACTCCCCCGGTGAGCGATCGGCACGAGCATCTTCGTCGCGGAAACACGGCGCAATCTGGAAATAGCGATCGAAGCCAGCGATCATCAACAATTGCTTGAACTGTTGCGGTGCTTGCGGCAGGGCGTAGAATTTTCCAGGGTTCAGGCGACTTGGAACCAGAAAATCTCGCGCACCTTCAGGCGAGCTCGCAGTCAGAATCGGAGTTTGAAATTCACGAAAACCAGCATCAATCATTCGACGGCGTAAGCTTGAGATGATGTCTGAACGCAGTTGGATCTTGCGCTGCATTTCTGGACGGCGCAAATCCAGATAGCGGTATTGTAAACGGGTAGCCTCGGGGTAATTTGCGTCCTGATTGACCGGCATTGGCAGGGGATTAGCGCGCGAAAGAATTTCGCAGTCTTGAACCACCAGCTCAACCTCACCGGTGGGTAATTGGGTATTGATAGTCTCGTGACTTCGGTTGACCACTTGACCTGTAACGCACAGAACTGATTCCAAAGGTATCTCTTCTAGCGCAGAAAAATGCGCATTATCCAGATCAGCGACCAATTGTGTGATACCCTTGCTGTCGCGTAAGTCAATAAACAGTAAATTGCCGTGATCACGCTTACGATCGACCCAGCCCGAGAGTCTGGCTTGTTGGCCAGCGTTGTTTTTGCGGAGGGCGGCGCAGTGGTGGCTACGATAACGGTGTGACATCATGAAGTCCCTATTGTTGAGGGCGGCAGAGAAGCGGTCGCTGTCGAAGATACAATCCGATAGATCGTCAGAAACACAAAGATCAGATGTGAAGATGGATCAGCTAATTATTACCGAGGCCGATGCGCTGTCTGAATTTTGTGCGCTGGCTGCCAGTGAAGAGTACCTGACCATCGACACCGAATTTATGCGTGAGCATACATACTATCCTAAGTTGTGTCTTGTCCAGATCGGGCTTCAGCAAAAGGCGGCGGTCATCGATCCTTTCGCTCCGGGGCTGGACTTGGCTCCATTGTTTGCTTTGTTGCAGGATGCGCGGGTGCTAAAAGTTTTTCATGCTGCGCGGCAGGATCTAGAAATTTTTTATTTGATGATGGGGACTATGGTCACCCCGGTGTACGATACGCAAATTGCCGCGATGGCGTTGGGACTAACCGAGCAGATTGCCTATCATTCCTTGGTGAAAAAGCATCTGAACATCGACCTTGATAAAGGGTCGCGGATGACTCAGTGGGATAAACGCCCGTTGAGCGAAGCTCAACTGCACTATGCTTTTAACGATGTGATTCCTTTGCACAAGATTTATCCGATACAGCGTAAAAATCTCAAGGGGCGCGAGGAATGGATCAGCGAAGCTTGGCAACGCACGTGCAGTTCTGAAGGGTTAAGCATCCAGCCCGAGGACGCTTGGAAGCTGCTAAAGTTCAAACAGCTTAAACCACACCAGATGGGGGCGTTGGTGGCTGCAGCGACGTGGCGCGAGCATTATGCACAGCAGAAAGATTTACCGCGGCGCTGGGTATTGAGTGATGAATCTCTACTGGTTTTAGCGCAGAATCTGCCGAAGACGGTTGCGGAGGCCGAATCTTTGCGCTTACGGCCCAATAAAGTTCGCCACCTTAAGTCGCTCTTGGAGGCCATGCAGTTAAGTACACCGAT
>JABSOH010000160.1 GCA_013216065.1 Alphaproteobacteria bacterium | reverse complement strand
CCAGTTGATGCATGAGCTATTCGATTGACGTTTGTCGCCATGTTTTGGCTATCCGGGAACGGGAAGGGATGAGTTTTTCGGCGACAGCAACCAGATTTAAAGTTGGTGTTGCCAGCCTTGAACGTTGGTCCAGGCATCTTGAGCCGCGCTCTTACAAACGAAAGATCCGCAAGATTGACCTTGAGAAGCTGGCTGAAGATGTGCGCCAATATCCCGATGCTGACCAATATGAGTATCGCCGCACGTTTTGGGATGACACAAAAGGCCATCTGGCAAGCGCTTCGTGAGTTGGGGGCCTGAAGCATCCGAAAACGGACAACAACAAACGGCGTGTTTTTCAGGGGAAGATCAAGGCCTGTAAGGATGAAGCCCATTGTTGATATTGATGAGAGCGGTTTTGCCCATGATATGCCCCCAAGGGGCAGAAGAGCTGTGGCGGCAAACACGATTGGCATGCGCGCGGAAGGACCAGTGTCATTGAATCGGTTCAACATTGCTTGCATGTTTCAATGCGATATTGACAGCGTCAGGGCCTGAGTCCACCACAGACCCTGATCCCGAAGCAGGCTGTGTTTTGGGGATGAACAAGGCCACAACGGGACGAGACAAACCGGACAATCAACGATGCAAATCACACCCTCGAATTTCTGTCTTCATCTTCACCCGCCCAGCGAACAAAAATGGGCGTAGGCAAAATCCTTATGCAGAAAAACAAATTGCTTCGTGGAGGAATTGTTCAAAAAACAACATTGATGGAATCATTATCAAAGGGCGATGAGCGATTATGATTTGCGATAAGCTCTATCCAAACGTATGCAACCTCCAGATTGATATAGTGCGTTAAATAGAAAAGTATTTTTTGGCTGAGTGAAAACCGTCTACATCAGCTGGCTATAGCGAAGGCATATCGTGCGAGTCAATACACGACCGTTAATAGAAGCGTATCACGACCCCATATAGTGGTTGTACAAGACTAAAACCTACTCCACGAGATGAAACAACATTCAAAAAAATAAAGAATTATCCCTATCAACATTGAATCAGGTGCCGTTTGAAACAAGAGCGTATAGTTGAATTAGCTATAGAATACTCTGTTCCTAATATTCAAAATTATGTTCATCGAGTAATTTCTATGTACAGAAATTAAATTATTCATGACATAAAATATGCGTAACTGAAGTATAAAACCTTTGGATTTAATCAAGCATATAGTTTTGATTGATTATAAGTTCTTTAGGATTTTTCTATCACACCCGGGAGGTGTGCCTTCCGGTTCAGCCTTATCGCGATTCAAAATCGTTTCTCTATTTTGGACTCCATTTCGGAAATAGGTTTTTGCATTCATAGAGCGATTAGATGGATTATTCTCTCCAGTCAAAGCTTTATAATTGCCTGCTTTGGTGGCTCTTAATGAGCCTGCAGAGGGAACTGCCCCTTTCCGTGAATTTTGTACTTGTTGTACAATATGTTTGCAAAATTCTGTTTGATTACGTCTTTAGACAACTCATCTCAACTTCCTCAAATACAGTCCAAAACATTGAATTATAACATATAAATAACCAGGACTTATCTAAAATTAAAAGATCGTCAGGGAAATGCAGGATAAAAACGAGGAATGCCCACCCTCACCGCAGAAAGTGCAAGTAAACCTCGCACCTGGTTTTTGAGTCTTTCGCATCCTTGCCTGCACACAGAACCGGTCCGCATCAAAGCCACCCTTTATCTCAATCGCCATGCAACACTCCAAATCAATGTTTTGGAGTGTTGCACCAGAATAATACCAAATTGGAAACCTCAGGGGTCAACTCAAATGAAAGTTGGTACAAGAATGTGAATAGAGACAAAATCAATATTCGTTAAGGTCTTGTGCATTTTTCAAGTCTCTTTTTTTGCGTCGAAAAGCAAGTAAAGCAGATATAGCAATGCTCCACATCATCCAGAAAATGAGCATTTTATACCATGTTTCGGGCAGATACTCATAGGGTAATAGTCCAGTATCCACGGCGAATAGACTAATCGCGTTCACCAGCGCTCCTAAACCTAAGGGTAGAAAAAATACTGTGCCGCCATCTAGAAGCTCTAGTAATATCAGCAAAATCGCAGCGATTACCCAAACCTGATAGATAAAAAGCCAATGGCTCAACAATAAAAAAATATCCATTCTTGACCTAAATCTATTTAAAAGATCGTGAGCTTTCAATGAGTGTAAAAATTGTGCCCAAAGCTTCAGTCACATTCGTTGGTAGAATTAAAGTTTTCGTACTTTCCGAAGATGCCAAGTTACCCATGGCTTCAACTTGCCTTTTGGCAATTTCGAAATCAATAGCTGGTTGACCATTCTTAGAAATTGCGCCCGCTAACAGCACGGTCTGTTCGGCATCGGCTTCAGCCTTTGCCGTAATCGCGTAAGCATCAGCATCAGCCGTAATCCTTACAGCATCAGCCTCCTTTTGCGATTTAAATAGATCGGCTTCAGCCTTTAATTCAATTGATCTTCTTTCACCCTCAGCCTCGGCAATGGTCGCGCGGCGTTTTCGTTCTGCATTAAGTTGTTGACGTTGAGCCTCTTTCGTCGCCTTATCGACAATGACATCCGTAATTTCGGTACGAGTAATCTCTATGCCCCAAACCTCGGCAGCAGTATGCAAGTTCTCTGCAATTTCACTATTCATTGCTTCACGACTAGATTGCAAATCATCCAGTTCTAGCTTACCCGCTGCGGAACGCACGATCGATGAGGAAGCCGTGACTAATGCGGCCTCGATATCCCTAATTCGATAAACCGACCTTGAAGCATCAAGAACCCTGAAGAATACGCGCGCTTCGAGCCGTACTTCAACATTATCCCTAGTGATGACAGAAATGCTTTGTTCACCCAACTGACGCTCTAAAACGCTAACTCTGTGGGCAACTCGATCTAAAAATGGAACGATAAGAGATAGTCCAGCGTTCAGGGTCTTCGAATATTTTCCAAACCGCTCGACAACATAGACCTCGGACTGGGGCACTACCTTAATGCCAAGCCTCAGCGTTACTATCGTTATGAGCACGACCAGCAACGCAATAATCACATCTAAGGTAATAAAAGTGGTCATAAAAGTCATAGTCCTGCCTGTGTCTGAATGTTTTCCAAGTGATGCCCAATCAATCATGATTGATTGGCGTTTGTCAATAATTGTATCATGCTTTTCATTTGACGTGTTATTTTTGAGGCTATCCTAGATTGATATTGCTTAATTTTAACGGTTTTTTGATTTTTTGGGCACAAACATCCTGTGGCTTTTGTGAGACCACGGTTCTGATTTCTATGCCAAAGGCAGTGGTCATCGGAGTTTGTAAATAGCGTTGATGATTTGTGCAAAAAGATCGCGTGTGGCGACCATTTCTGCCAGTTGGAAGGTCATATATCGAGCATGACGTATGGCCTTGGCTCCAAGTGTAGTCAGTCGTGTAAATTGTCAGCGCCTATTAGACAAATTTATGATTGGGACTGTCCTAGGCTCAGGACCTATAAAGGGAGGTTCTGCAAGCTGGTGATTGATGATTCACTTATGAGAAGAAGGAAATTTCATCATGAGCGATTGATATCGGTTAACAAACTCACCATTAAACAGGATCCAACCTTACTGTCCGCTGTCACGCGGTGTGCCTCGCGTGGATGATTATTAGCGGGATGTTCTGAAACGTGGTCTTCAATGACGCGATGCGCCCAAAGAATACGGCCCGCATAAGACGCCTTATAATCGCTTTGCGCGATGGGGGGGGGTGTGACAAAATCTTCACCGTCCTTGTTGGATCTGAAAATATTCCAGAACAACCGCGGATAGACACAACGC
>JABSOH010000159.1 GCA_013216065.1 Alphaproteobacteria bacterium | reverse complement strand
TCATCTGAATGCTCCTTCGGTCAGTAAACCGCAGAAAATTCTGGTTTCAATACTGCCAATTTCAGGGTCGATTACCCGTTTTTATCCGTCATCTCCAGATTGCCTGTGCATTCCTGGCCTCATATTCAGCAACTGCCGTGATAGAAACAGTCCTGACTTTCTCATATGGACAATGATGTTCTCTGGAGAGATTTTAATCGACGAGAGTATTCCGCTGCAGATGAAGATGCTCACTATCCAGACGCACAATAAAACTTTGCGCTAAAACTCTATCAATCCCCATCCGCTTTCTCCTGGATCATGTTTATTGTTTTGGGTCTTGCGGATCGTAAAGCCACCTGTTGAATGAAAAGTTGGCGATAAATCACCCACCGCAATCAGGATTGGCGCATTGGAAGGTCTTTTGACGGAGTTTTTTGAAATCGCCTCGGACTTGGCTATCCGCGCCCAGGCACTACAGGCCGGGCATGATGCGGTTTCAACTTTAGCCTTTCTGGGTACAAGCTTCATTCTTCAGCCTGAGAGCCAGTGATTTGATCGTCGATCGACTCCCTGGATTTAGGGTTCGGAATATGGTCCGGCCAGGGCAGGTCATCAGGCCAGTGATGCGCGAACCAGGAAGAAACTCGTTCACATGTGTCAAATTGACACATGTGCCTTTTGTCCAGATTGACAAAAAATGCACCACGATTTGCAGTTAGATGACCGATCCGCCATATTTTGACGCCTTGATGAACCGCCAAATTATAGTGGCAAGTTCGATGAGATGATCTTTGAATGGGGAATAAATGCCCTTCTAAGAAGGTCTGATATTCCCTAATACCAAGCGCATTTTTGCTGCTATAAGGAACATATGCCCTGTAGTTTGCAACACATCATTACTGGACTCCTTGAGTCTGTTGAGAAATCAGGAAGATCTGATCGCGAGATTTCACTGGCTGCGGTCGGGCATGAAAGTGCCATTCGTAGTCTGAGGCGTGGCCATGACCCGAGGCTTTCTACATTGCTTGCTCTGTCTCAGGAGTTGGAATTCAGTATCGAATTTCTGACAAAGGGCGATATTGTCCTTCCGGATACTTGTGAAGAAGTCCCGTTACTCGGCGAAATTGCCGCTGGAGGCAGTGATGGCCATGATGATGGTCAGGTGATGACCTATGCTCAAAATAATAGAGAAAGCACTATTGCCCCTGTAGGTTTAAACGCGGATGATCTGAGTTGTCACGGTGCTCTTGCCGCCATGCGTGTACGCGGGGAGAGTATGCAACCAATGTATCAGGATGGTGATTATGTGTATGTCTATGGCAAAGACCCCCTGCGATACACTCCTGATCGGCTGATTGGGCGGGACTGCGCTATTGTCATCGACGGACAGGGCGGGATGGACGATGGTGCGATTTACCTCAAGCGTCTGCGGCGGGCTGATAATGGTGAGCGGGACATGTTCAACCTCGAAAGCCTCAACCCACATTTCCCAACCATGACGAATATCGCAGTGCATAATGTGATGCCGGTACGCCATGTACGGCGGAGCTTTTGATGAATTGGATACATTGGCGGATAAGGCGGATGGCACAGTGCATGGTGTGATGCCTGTGCGTCATATACAGTAGAATTTTTACAAATAGAATAATAACAAGTATGTTTCCATGCCAAATATTATTGTATAAACGCTTGGATAGGCATTGCTGCGGCGAATCCAAGTGCATTTGCCGGATTATTTCGAATTACTGCACTCTGCCACCGAATTTACTGGCCAGCGCCACGGTTACACTAGTCTTAGCAGCATTTGATCGATCCCTCTATCAGCAACTTCAAACACTGACCATCTCACCGTTGGACATGCTTTTCAGATACAGCCACGGCATGAGAGCCTTACGCACATCTGGCGGAACCAAGGCGGATTAAAACGTAGTAGGCTTGTCTGTTTTCGAGCGCATGTTCAGTATTTTTATCGCCACAGCCCCAAGCCCCATCTGCAAGCATCGCTCCGGTAAATAACCATGCGAACAATTGCCGCTTTGCCAACTTCTGTGCGCAAATCCACCAATGAAACCATGAATTCCGCAAATTCAGCCTCAACTGCTTGCATAACCAATCTTCTCGCTCCTGCACGCAACATATCCGTTAAAGGATCGAAAATTTCATCTCAATCAAATAATCCAACAATATTATTTTCTTCCATGGTGGTGTGTTCCTATAAAATTGATCGACATCGCGCAACAACAAAATCGCCCCGATACGCCACCATCATTCAAATCCTCAAATACCAGATTCGATTGTAGTTCATACGTCCAGAATGATCAACCAAGGCCCGGACTCGCGTCGGCAGGCTTTCTGACACGCGAATGACTCTAGTTGGTGATGTGAAACACATCCCCTGCATCCAGCACCAGAGCGTTTTCGGCCTCGAGTCATAAGACGCCTCAACAGAACGCGCACCCTTCAGTCGGATCACAAAATCAAAAATACACAAACCTGTCAAGCACCAATTCCCAGTGTCCGCATAATCAAGGCTGGATCCTCGCGCAACTCATCCACCGTATACTGACCAATCACGCGGCCTTTTTCAAGCAAAACCACCCGATCGCATAGCGCAAAGCACATTTTAAGGTTTTGCTCAGCAAGGATCATCGCGATTCCTCCGGCCTTAAGGTCTTGTAAGGTCCGCTGGATACGCTGTACGAGTTGCGGCGCTAGGCCTTCGGAAGGCTCGTCGAGCAAAAGTACTTGCGGATTCCCCATCAAAGTGCGTGCAATCGCCAGCATTTGTTGCTGACCACCAGAGAGTAACCCGGCGGGACGGTGCATTAAGGAATCAAGTTCGGGAAACAGCGCAGCGATTCGTGCCAAATCCCAGCCTGTGCCATCATTGGGGTTTTGCTTGGCAGCAACGTTAAGGTTATCACGCACCGACAGGCGGCCAAACACCCTGCGATCTTCTGGTACGTAGCCAAGGCCAAGTAAGGCGCGGCGATGTACTGCAAGGGTAGAGATATCCTGCATATCATAACATACCCTGCCCTGCTGTAGGGGCAATTGCCCGATTAAGGCCCGCAGACAAGTAGTTTTGCCAACGCCATTACGCCCAAACAGACCGAGAATCTCGCCACTCGCGACATGGAACGAGACATCTTGCACCGCAGGCTGTCTGCCATAGGCAATCGTGGCATGTTCAAGAGCGAGATGCGGCATCCGCCTGCCCTCCAGAAAGATAAGCCGCTTGCACCGCCGGGTTACGACGGATTGCCTTAGGCGTGTCGCTGGCAAGAACCCGCCCCCCCAAAAGTACCGTAATTCGATCCGCCATGCCGAATACCACCTGCATATCGTGTTCGGTAAAGAGCAAAGACATCTCGCGTTCACGGGCAATTTTGCGCAACAAAGCGATACTTGCGACGGTTTCAGATTGCGACATGCTCGCCGTTGGCTCATCAAGCATCAACAAGGTCGGCTCAAGCGCGAGGCACAGTCCCAAATCGAGCTGTTTCTGCTGACCGTGGGCGAGATTACACGCGGGCGTATCAGCATGATCCGCCAGTCCAATCTGTACGAGCAAATCCGCAACCTGTGGATCAATCTCGGGTGCATGCCACCACTGAGTATACGAACGTTGCTTACCCAGCCGTGCGATGTTTAGGTTCTCAAGCACGCTCTGGTTCGGAAAAATTTTCGGCTGCTGGAACGAGCGCACCAACCCGGCTTGAGCCAAACGCTCCGGCGTGGGATGCCTGTAGCGGACACCACGAAAATGTAGTGACCCGGCATCCAAAGGATAAAGACCACTGATCAAATTAAACAAAGTGGTTTTTCCTGCGCCGTTGGGACCAATAAGTGCATGAATTTCCCCAGCCTCGACC
>JABSOH010000016.1 GCA_013216065.1 Alphaproteobacteria bacterium | reverse complement strand
TTACGTTCTGGTGAGCGGGCGCAACCGCTTTCACGACACCGGAACGGCGCTGCTGGCCAATCCCGAAGTGCGCCGATCATTCCTGGGAGGCTAAGTATGGACTACAGCCTCGAAATGTTGAACGCTTTGGTGCTGATCGGGAATTATATCCTCATCCCCACCCTCGCCTACGGCAGTCAACTCACACTCGGCGCACTTGGGGTCACACTGACATTCGGCATTTTGCGGTTCTCGAATTTCGCCCACGCTGAACTGATGGGATTTGGCACCATGATCACCATCTTCGTAACATGGTATCTACAAAACGCCGGGATCGGCATTGCCCCCTTACCCACCGCCCTACTTGCGCTTCCCATCGGCATCATCAGTACCATCGCGCTGGTACTAGTTATGGATCGAGTCACCTTCTATCACTACCGTAAAATCAAGTCAAAGCCGCTGATCTTTATGATCGTTTCCATCGGGTTGATGTTCTTCATCGGCGGAATTGTACGTTTGCTAATCGGGGGGAAGGATCAAGTCTTTGTTGACGGGGTGCGGTTTATTTTTAGCGCGCGAGAATTTAAAAAATTTAGCGGCTTAAGCGAAGGCCTTGCCTTTAAAGTTTCCCAAGGCGTGACCATCGTAGTCACCTTCATCGCCGTAATCGCTCTATTCGCTTTCCTCAATCGCACGCGCTTTGGCAAAGCCATGCGTGCCTATGCTGATAATGAGAACCTCGCCTTGCTCTCGGGCATCAACCCAGAGAGGGTAGTGATGATCACTTGGGTGATTACCGCTATCCTCGCAGTGCTTGCCGGAGTACTATACGGCCTCGACAAAAGTTTTAAGCCTTTTATTTATATGCAATTTTTACTGCCAATCTTTGCATCCGCTATCGTCGGAGGATTCGGCAGCCCTCTGGGCGCGATTGCTGGAGGGTATCTGATTGCATTTTCAGAAATTGCCGTGACCTTTGTGTATAAAAAATTCTTCACCTATCTTTTGCCCGCAACATGGGCTCCCGAAGATCTCTGGCAGATCTTGACCACGGAATACAAATTCGCGGTCTCGTTCATCATTCTGGTGATCGTGTTGTTGATCCGGCCTCAGGGAATTTTTAAGGGGAAAGAGGGATGAACCGCCACCTCATGCTGTTTGGCCTCATGGCGGCATTGCTGCTCGCAACTGGCTTTTTACAGAGCTGGAACAATGCCCTTGCCATCGTCAATATGTGCTTGATCTCGGCAATCATGGCTCTTGGAGTCAACCTCCAATGGGGCTACGCTGGACTCTTGAACTTCGGTATTATGGGTTTGAGTGCCATCGGTGGACTCGCCGTGGTCTTAGTCGCATCACAGCCTGTAGCCGCCGCTTGGCACGCTGGCGGGGGCGGGATTTTGCTTTCGGCTCTGATCATTGGCTCCACTGCGGCGGCGCTGATCGTCATAAAGCATGCTGTAAAGCCACCGCGTTTACGCTTGCTCGGGATCACAGTAACCACCCTTAGCGGACTGTTCTTGCTGATCGTAGTGTACTTTCCGGCACGTGAAGCCATCGAAGCCGTTGACCCAACCAAAACCGGGTTCCTGGGCGGAGTTGGGCTGCCAATCATCGTATCGTGGTTGTTCGGCGCACTGCTGGCTGCAGGAGTCGCCTGGCTGGTGGGCAAGGTCTCGCTAGGGTTACGCTCAGACTATCTCGCCATCGCCACATTGGGGATTTCCGAGATAATCATCGCAGTGCTGAAGAATGAAGAATGGCTCAGTCGGGGGGTGAAAAACGTCTCTAGCCTACCACGTCCGGTTCCCTACGAGGTCGATTTACAACAGTCTGAGGGTTTTATTGCCCTAGCGGAGCGTCTCGGCTTTGGCGGCGTTGAATTCTCGGCAATCATCGTCAAGCTCTGCTACGCCGGGTTGTTTAGTATCGTGTTGCTAGTGCTGTTGTGGTTCGCCGAGCGTCTGTTGCGCTCGCCTTGGGGGCGTATGATGCGCGCCATTCGCGACAATGAAACAGCGGCCCGCGCCATGGGGAAAAACGTCACCGCACGGCACCTGTACCTATTCGTGATCGGCTCGGGAGTGGTTGGCATGGCCGGGGCGATGATGACCACTTTGGATGGACAATTCGTTCCTGGTACCTATAATCCGCTACGATTTACCTTTGTGATCTGGGTGATGGTGATCGCGGGTGGTTCTGGAAACAATTTTGGCAGCATCCTCGGTGGGTTTTTGGTCTGGTTCTTCTGGGTACAATCAGAACCCATAGGGCGTGGTCTGCTCGAATTACTGACCATTGGCTTTGACGAGCAGAGTCCTATCCGTGAACATCTACTGAAAAACGCTGCACAAGCCCGATTGGTGATGATGGGGTTGACTCTATTGCTGATCACCCGGTATGCGCCGAAGGGGCTCATTCCCGAGGAAACTTTCCGCCGCTAACCGCAATCTGATAACGAGGAGATTATCATGTTCTGGCAACGTACCCTTCAAAGCGTGAATGTACATTGCGAAAGCGAGATAGGTCGCATGTGATCACGGCTGGAATACTGGATATCCCTGAAGAAAGCGTGGCGGAAAAACTGCAAAACTTGAATACCAGAAATCAGAGCCTGAGAGAATTCCTGACCTCAGAACCGTGCTGCAACGCGCTGTGGGTTCGGTAGTGCTATTGCCGCCTAAATGCCCCTAGATGCTACAGCCCGATCAGAGGCCCACGCCATGTCGGATTCTAACGCGATTTGCGCCACGACAGCACTGCTGGAAACCAGAAAATCCCGATGCACTCCCCAACGACAGCTGTCACCTTGGACGCCACCGCCGGGAAAACTAGTGCGTGCCGGATTCAAATGTCACGATGAACGCTGTATACGTGTCACCCTAAGCATGCCTCCCGCCTTTGCCGAAGAGTTAGATGTCACTCTCAACACTAGCCAATAAGGTAAGATTCGCGGCGATTTAGCCTTTGGTGGCGTGTTCTATGCCATCATTCGAGCAACTGAGGTTAGATTAGACATCAATCCCCAAAACACGCGCGCACTAGCCAAGATCGGCGTTGCTTTGCATCGCAAGATTGATGCGGCTTTTAACCTCGGGCATCCAGGGTTCAGGTTTGGCTTACGTGATGTTCACCGAAAAGCATAATGGCTTCCACCCGGCACGTGCTTAAGACCAGGGCGCGTTTAAACCGCTCGCCCTGCGGACACACACACAGGCTCAAATACTTTTACTGGCGATGCTCCATGTGCACAGGACACCCAAGGATCGTTACACCACTCGCTCGAAGTTCAACCTGCGCGCCCAACACCACCTACAGCCACCTTGGGCGCGAGATGACCGAGGCCGAAGTAAGCGGCGGACGCGGTTAGGAGTCTATAGCACCGACCAGTGGTCCTTGATCCCAAAAATTCCCTCCCGCAAGGTTTTCGCGTTGGTAACATTTGGGGTGACTTTGTAGGCATCGCAAAAATCGGCCACAGAAAGCATTCATCTGTCCCGCACGGCAATCCACTTGAGTAATGAATCCAATTCCGCGCTGTCGATTCCCGCGGCATGCAAGCAGGACTGACTTTGCTCCACTAGAACTAGACACTGTTTCCGGACCGCCTCTATCCCCTGTGTGCACACGAGGTTGGCTTTGTGATTTTTGGCATCGCTGTCTTTGGGTTTACCACTTACCTCAGTATCGACCGTGGCGCCAATAATATCATCCGAAAGCTGAAACAGTTCACCAAGATATTGCCCAAACTGCGACAATGCCTGCTTGGTCAATTTTGCGCTATCGGCCAAAATCGCCGGGGCCACAGCACAATACTCAAAAATCGCGCCAGTTTTTAGCAATTGAATTTCCAACATTTCTACAGCGTGCAGATCGCTCTTGCCCTCAGCTTCCATATCGAGCATCTGTCCAGCAACCATCCCCTTACCGCCAGATTTTTCTGCAAGCATTTGCAACAACCCCAAACGATGCTGAGCCGAAATCGCCTCAGCCCCCGCCAGCACGGCAAAGGATTCGATCAACAAGGCATCACCAACCAAAATCGCCGTGGCCTCATCGAACGCACGATGCACCGTCAGTCGCCCGCGCCGCAGATCATCATCATCCATAGCTGGCAAATCATCGTGTACCAGCGAATAGCCATGCAGCATCTCGACGGCTATCGCCGCAGGCAACAATTGCACCTCGGGAACACCAAGACAATCGCCGATCGCCAAAATCAAATACGGTCGCAAACGCTTACCATTGCCGAGCGCAGCATAGTTCACCGCATGGTGCAGCCCGTGGTGCACCGCGGTTTGATGCACCGCCACCGTATAGATATCTTCGAAAGAATTCAGCCGCGCCTTTAAAGCCGCTAGCGGATCAAAAGGGCAGCCCATCATCATCCGTCACAACTTCTGCTGACTGAACAGAGGGCTTTGATGCAATGGCTCGAGTACTGGTCTGCGCAGCAGTGATTTTTTCAATCCGCATTTCCGTCGCCTTCAGTTTCTCGGCAAGGTACACCTGCAAAGCATATCCACGCTCGAAGGCCGCCAGAGATTCCTCAAGGCCAATGTCGCGCGCCTCAAGACGGTTGACCAACGATTCCAGTTCCGTCATGCCGTCCTCGAAACTCAGCTTGGCAATATCAGCGTTCTTCTCTGTCATAAAATTTCCTTTCACCCTATTCGTCAAGATAGACGATGCCCTGATTGGGGGCAATCAAATCAAGTCGCTTAAAACTGAGAAACCTCAAGGTCTCCCAATCCATCCCTGCCTGCTGATCACCAGAGGGGGGCAACAAAGCCTGATTGAGACGACGCAACTCCACAATCTGCTGCTCCAACGTACCGTTGCGCGCGCGCGCCACCACAAGCTGTTGCTGCAAGTCTTCTGCTTGCGTCTGCCGTGCCACCATCATTAACTGGATGCCGCCATAAAGAGCATACCCCAACAACAACACCATGCATAACTGCCAGAAACGCGCCGATTCGGGATCAATATCGGGAAACAGTCGCCAAAATTTCATGCCAAGCAGTCTCATCGTCCAAAACCAAATCAAATGTCCGCGTAACAGGTTTTCTCGTTCTTCGCCCCAGGATGGGTCACTGCGCCCTTCTCAGCAGAACCAACATTTTGCGCATAACGCCACAGCGCCCCGGAACCAAAGCCGCTCTCACGCGGAACTCTGGCCGCTTGCCGTGCCGCAAGCTCCGAAGGGGAGAGCGCAACATCAATCGTCCCAGCATCGGCATCAATGGTGATGAAGTCACCATCCTTCAGCAAACCAATCGGCCCGCCAACCGCCGCCTCAGGGCCAACGTGACCAACACAAAAACCTCGCGTCGCACCGGAAAAACGCCCATCGGTGATCAAGGCAACCTGATCCCCCATTCCTTGACCATAAATCGCCGCCGTGGTCGCGAGCATCTCGCGCATACCTGGACCCCCTTTAGGGCCTTCGTTGCGGATCACCAGCACCTCACCTGCTTTGTAAGCCCGTGCAGAAACGGCGGCAAAGCAACTCTCTTCGCACTCAAATACCCGCGCTGAACCCTCAAAACGGCGGTTATCCAATCCCGCAACCTTGACGATGGCGCCTTCCGGCGCGAGAGTACCGCGCAAACCCACCACGCCGCCCGTGGAACTGATCGGATCAGACACGGGGCGTACAACCTTTTGATCAGTGGGGAATTGCACTCGCTCTAAGTTCTCGCCGATCGTCTTGCCCGTCACCGTGATGCAATCTCCGTTCAAATGACCACCGTCGAGTAGAGCGCGCATGATCACCTCAATCCCACCTATCTCGTACAGATCCTTGGCAACGTACTGCCCACCAGGTTTCAGATCGGCAATATGCGGCGTGTCCTTGAAAATATCGGCGACATCGTGAATATCAAATTCGATCCCCGCCTCACTCGCCATCGCAGGTAGGTGTAGAGCCGCATTAGTCGAACCACCTGAAGCCGCAACCACCCGTGCTGCATTCACAAAAGCCTCGGGAGTGGCAATGTCGCGCGGACGCAGATTGCGCGCGATTAAGTTCATCACCGCCACACCACTCTGAACCGCATAATCATCGCGCGACTCGTACACCGCAGGCGCGCCTGCGGAACCAGGCAGAGCAAGACCAATAGCCTCGGAAACACACGCCATGGTATTGGCGGTGAACTGCCCACCGCATGAGCCACCACCAGGACAGGCACAACATTCAAGCTCTTCCAGACGTCGATCTGAAAATCTTCCCACCGCATGGGCGCCAACCGCCTCGAACACATCCTGTACCGTCACATCCCTGCCATCGAACTTACCCGGCAAGATCGAGCCGCCGTACATGAACACCGAGGGCACGTTCAGGCGCAACATCGCCATCATCATCGCTGGTAGCGATTTATCGCACCCGGCCAAACACACCATCGCATCGTAAGCATGACCGCGAATGGTCAATTCGACAGAATCCGCGATCACCTCGCGGCTGACGAGCGAAGACTTCATTCCCTCGTGTCCCATTGCAATACCATCAGTCACGGTGATGGTCGTGAACTCGCGCGGTGTGCCGCCATGTTCAGCCACGCCTCTCTTTACAGACTGCGCTTGCCGCCCCAAAGTGATGTTACACGGCGCGGCTTCGTTCCAGCAGGTCGCCACACCAACAAAAGGCTGCGCGATTTGCTCTTTCGACAGGCCCATGGCGTAATAATACGAACGATGTGGTGCACTCGCAGGGCCAACGCTGACATAACGCGAAGGTAAACGGGATTTATCGACCATAAATTGTTGATCCAAAGGCCCAAAGAATTAAAGGCATTGCGGGACCCAACAACACCAAATCATGCCCGAGGCTTCAACTTGTCAGCACTGGGGTAAACTGTTATCTGTGTAGCATCATCGCCACACTGTGACAAGATTTCGAGGATGGAATGAGCCAACAATTAGACTTTGAATCTCACATCAACGCTTTAGAAGCGCGTATTCGCGAACTGCGACTCTCAGCCTCGGAAGGCGAGATTGATGTTGCCGATGAGATTGAGAAACTCAGCATCAAAGTCGAAACGCAACTCAAGCAAGTCTATCAGAAACTGACCCCATGGCAAAAAGTCGAGGTTTCTCGTCACGAGTCCCGGCCGCATGCGCAGGATTATATTGATCATCTTATACAAGAATATCAACCTCTTGCCGGAGACCGTGCTTTTGCAGAAGACGCCGCAATTGTTGGTGGCATGGGCTATTTTTTCGGCAAACCCTGCATGGTGATCGGACATGAAAAGGGTCGAGATACCCGTGGCCGAATCAAGCACAATTTCGGCATGCCGCGCCCGGAGGGCTTCCGCAAGGCGCGCCGACTCATCGACCTAGCTGGAAAATTCCACTTACCCGTTATCTCTTTCGTGGATACCGCCGGAGCGTATCCGGGGCTGGATGCTGAAGCGCGCGGACAGGCCGAAGCCATCGCGCGGAGTATTCAAGCCTGTATCCGTGTCCCCTCACCCTTCGTTGCGGTGATTACAGGCGAAGGCGGCTCGGGTGGCGCGATTGCCATTGCCGCAGCTGATCGTTTGCTGATGCTTGAGCACGCGGTGTATTCGGTCATTTCGCCCGAAGGCTGCGCTTCGATTCTCTGGCGCGACTCCTCGCACCGCGAAACTGCTGCCAAATCGCTACAAATCACCGCACAATCACTCAACGAACTTGGCATCACCGACGAGGTCATCAGCGAACCAACCGGAGGCGCCCATCGCGACCACCCCGCCACTTTTCGACGGGTCAGCAACGCGCTGAAAAGGCATTTGAACGATCTCGGCGCAATACCTGCCGAACAACTCATCGAGCAGCGTTGGCAACGCTACCTCAAGCTGAACACAGCCTGAGTTCTTCTTCCCTATTGCTAGCATGAATTGCAGTGGCACGATGGAAAATTCTGTGTCCAATCCGCCATCACCGCACCAACTCAATACAGGTGCGTTCACGCCTGATCCGACGGCAGTCCGCGGCGGTGCAAGAGCTTGTGCTGCGTCTTGGAAACGATTTATGCAACTATGCCCCCGCATGCTGCCTTGTACATTGCCTTTGGTAAAAACTGCGTCGAATCACTGCACACCAACCCAAACCGTTCACGGCGGAAGCAGGAAAACGATCCTCTGCTCAAGATCGCCAAAAAGATCATTAGGACAGAACTGGCTTTCGTACTTCAATGAGTTCTTCATCCAAAACATCGCACTTTCCCTGACCTAAATATGCCCACAGTCTACAGCACACACAATTTCTACCTTAATCATCAAGGTTTTTCGCCAATACATCATGATCGAACATCACCTCGATAGCATTCACGACTATCGCCAACGATCCTTAGATATTATAGTCACGAGATGAGAAATAAGAGATTCTTGTAAATAAGGAGGATCTCACATGACCCAGGTAGCATCACATCACAGACACGACAGATCAGAGAAAGGATGGGGATTGCTGGAACCGGGCCGCGCGAGCGGTTGGGGCGGCATAGCCAGAGACAACCGGCAGTTTATCGACGCAGTTTTCTGGATTATGCGCATCGGTGCGCCATGGACGTGACTTGCCGACGGATGACGGCGACTGGAGCAATACGCACTGTCGTTTGGCGCGACAAAGGCGTAGCGTAGAGCTTTTGGAAATTCTGATTGACAAGCCTGATGAGGAATGGCTCATGATTGATGCATCCCATCGCAAAGTTCATGCCTCTAGCGCGAGAGGCGGCCATCAGGAGATGAGCCGTACAAAAGGGGCTTCACAACACAAAACTGCATCTGACTGCCAGGGCGGCCCCCATGCCGCCTGATACACTAAAGGTACAGGAGCAGATTGTAAAGAGGCGGACCGCCTGATTGACGGGCCGATTATCTGAGCGCTGACAAAAGTCCTGATACCAACCCATATCCTCGGGAATGCCCTTGAGCAGGGTATGGACCGCCAAAGAAAAATCGCCGCGATCAACGCGCCTACAATAAATACCTGTGCAAAATCTCGTAGAAAACGCTTTTCTGCACCTGAAACGTTGGCTGCAACAGGATACGCCAAAAACTCTGCATCGCCGCTATACAACATCAGACGCATCGCACTATGGCTCAATATTTCGTGACTACACTATCTAGGGAACAGTCTGAATTTCTGGAAAAACGCCGAAAAATACCCCAGATGGCCCCTGAAACCACCCCAAATTCGAAAGTTCAACACGTGCAGTCTTCAGCATACACAAAAATGCCTGTTCGAAGCTATGCACCGACAGGCCCATCAAGGCCAGCACGCTCGATCGATTACTCTCCAAAACTAAACTCGAAAAGTGGACACCCTTAAGAACTGATTAAGGAATGTTTCGTTGCCCTCCGAGCGATAAGCACTATCTGCCCGGAATTCTGATCCCGTGTCATGTTTGCTGATGATCTTCGGGAGGGCGAGCAGCATTCGTGACAGCACAGGCACGAATGAAACCGTAACGACGGTCAATGGCGAGGTGGCTCTTATAACCAGACAACGGAAGGGCTATATCCTGACCGCCACCCTGACGGAATTTCACCGTCCAGCGGACGTCAACATCCTTCCAGGCGGCCCTGAGCCCGGTGCATCAGGCCACAGATATCTTCGGCTTTACTCCCCCGCGCTTCATAGCGTGCTTTTCCTCCTCACGCAAACAACGCACGACGCTGGAAGATCGCCCTCGTCACAAATGCTCCCGGAATACCCGTCGCATCAGGCGTCGCCTCACCAGGCTCCAGACCCAAAAAGCGTAACCAGCCGATCAAACTCAAAAATACCTCTCAAGATAATGAATCATAAATCAAACAAAAATCATGGCAATATGGAGTTGCCCAATTCCTTGTGGCAAAGAACAGGCGGCCAATCCTGTCGTAGCACGAATACTTGCTGCTTCAGGAAGGCTTCAATCCTCTGGCGATGGTGCTTGATCAGAGCACACAAGAAAATGTTCAGGGCTCTATCCCTGCCCCTACAAAACCAGCACCAAAAACACAATAGGAATCGAGATGTAAACGATAAAAAATTAGAAATAGAAATTTTTTTTGACGTTAGAAAAAATTACGAGATTACCGACTTTGGCTGACAGCATAGTAATAAAGGTATCTACCGATCGAAGGAGGTTCTGACATGAACAAGCTGACTTTAAGTGACATTGCTCGCAAGAAACGAATTTTCTCCCATGTCCAACAAACTGATAACATCACTAAAACCTGTCTGTATTAGCCGCAAGACTTTGTTATGAATGGAAAAGGCACTATGCAGTAGCTGGCGATGCTAGGCTCCAAACCATGTCCTGAGAATCCGAAGCCTCAGGGAGATCGAAGAAAAGCCAACTATCACTTTGGCCCTTGCCTGGTCTCTGGAGCGCTATTTCGATATGAAAGTCTCCAGTACCGAGGTGTATTTTGTTCTCAAGCGTACTGGGTTAAACTACCTGCTAAATGGCGGGAAAACCCGCAGTCTTTCAAATGTTATGAAAAGCAGGTTTCTGGATCAAGTTGATGTAAAGTTCCTGACCTTATGTTAAAAATGGTCGAAAAATCAGGTGCTTCCAGTACACGGCGATCGATGATGCAACGCGCGCAAGAGCCCTGAAAGTCTATGATCGTCATATCCGGAAAAACGCCATCGACTTATTTACGTGAAACATTCCCGTTTCGTCTCCATACGATCCAGACCGACAATGGCCACGAGTATCGAGCCTTGTTTTACTGGCATTGCGAGGATCACGGATGTCTATATCAAACCACGACCACCCCACCTTAACGGAAAAGTCGAACGATCTCACAAAACAGACAGGCGGGAGTTTTGGCAGTTAATAGATTGCACCGACGATATCGACATCAAAGCCAAATTAAAGGAATGGGAAACCTATTATAATTGCCACAGACCACACGGCGCATTGAGCGGGAAAGCCCCACTCGAAGTCTTGAGAGAAAAGCTTCTCAAAACACACGAAAAAGTATAAATTAGGACGTCAGCCAAAGTCTATACCTACACAGTGGTAATTTCATAATGACTGTATTTCTGCACATTTGTTATATTTTTCAGATGGTCAGAAGATTTTTTTGGCTAAAGATCTTAGTTTAAGAGTCTGTTGGTGGCAAAGTTGTGATTAGATGTTATTAAGATTCCGTTTTTCAATAAATATTTCTGTTTCAGTAGCGAGTGCCACGACGGACTGTTTGAGCCCTTGTCCGCGCACGATGAGAGGAGCCTTGTGATGACCACCTATGACCCTGATAACATTCTCGCCAAAATCATCCGTGGCGAGATTCCGAGCGATAAAGTCTATGAGGATGCTCACACTCTGGCGATTCGTGATGTTGCGCCCAAAGCTCCAACCCATGTGTTAGTGGTACCAAAGGGCGCGTATCGTACCTATGATGATTTCTTAAGTCGTGCCAGTGATGAAGAAATTTTGGCCCTTCAACGTGCGATTGCGGCGGTGATCAAGGTTGAAGGTGTTGCGCAGCGCGGCTATCGTCTGGTGATGAACAACGCCGAGGACGGCAGACAAGAAATTCCCCACCTGCACTGTCATGTGATTGGCGGTGCTGTACTCGGCAGTATGGTCTAGGAACGCTTTCCTAGCGTGCAAGCAGTAGACGCGGCACGTCTCGCTGAATGCTGAAGCGCAGTTTCTGATCGATGTCGTTGATCATTTTGGCCCCGAGGTCAACCCAAGTCTGTTGCCGTTCGCGTAGAGTAATGTCCTCAGCAACCGAGCGCAAGGCATGACTTTCCATACTAATCTCTCCAGTATAATCTGGGTAGGTGATTTGAAACAGCAATTGGATGTGCCCATGATAGGCCTCGGACTGATCGATGATGAAAAACGCGCTTAACCCAGGACTTTTCTTGAGCTTTTCTTCAATCATGCTGGCATCAATGATTTGGACATTGAGTTGGCCTTCGCTACCCGCTGTATTGATGGTGCTGGCGAGCCAGCGTTGCACCATCTCTTGCAAGGGATAGGGCGATAGGCCCTCGACGTGGGGATAGGCAGCACGATCATCGTGCAGCAACTCGGTGGTGATGGTGGTGATATCCAAATTGAGCGGGGCAAGATTACGAAAACTCGGTGGGTTAATGATTTGCATCGGTGTTGACGTGCAGCCTACCGTGCCTAGGGACAGAGCGGATAAACCAATGAGCGTATGGCGGCGGGTGATGATCATGCAGGAACCTCTGTAAGCTGAAGACTATCTTAGAGGCGTTCCAAACACCACGCAAGGATTGCCTTCTGGACATGGAGACGGTTTTTAGCCTGTTGCCATACGGCGGACTGTGTGCCATCAAGTACGGCATTGGTAACTTCCTGGCCACGATTAGCAGGCAGGCAGTGCAAGAAAATTGCGTGTTCTGCGGCCTTGCACATGAGAGATTCGTTGACCTGATACGGTTCAAGCGTTACAGTGCGGGCTTCGGGATTGCTGTTCCCCATCGAGACCCAGACATCGGTATTGATGACATCAACGTCTTGTGCCGCGGCGAATGGATCGCGAAAGCGCACTATATCGGCACCACGGGCGGCGAGGGCCTTTGCCTCGGCCCTAGAGAGGGCGTAGGCATCTGGACTTGCGATACGCAATGTAAAGCCGAATGCTGCTGCTGCATGCGCCCATGAGCGTGCGACATTGTTATAGTCCCCGACCCAGAGTACGCAAAGGCCTTGCAAATGCCCGAGTCTTTCCTGCACAGTCATCAAATCTGCCATGATTTGGCAGGGGTGAGACATATCGCTAAGCCCGTTGATCAAAGGAACGGTGAGTTGTTCGATCAATTCGGTGAATTTCTGCACAGAGTTGGTACGATACATCAGGACATCGACGAAGCCGTTAAACATACGCGCGGTATCGGCAAGAGTTTCTTTACCTTGCGCAAAATGCATGACTTTGGCATCGAGATCGACGATATGCATCCCGAGTTGCTGAGCAGCAAGATTGAAGCTGATCCGAGTGCGGATTGAGGGCGTATCAAACAGGGTTGCGAGAGATAATCCTTGGCACAGCTCGGCGTGGCTGTCGCGCCCGGCCTGTTTCCAAGCGATGGCTTGACCGATGATGTGCTCGAGGTCTTGGGCTGCGATTTGGTCAAGGTTGAGAAAGTGTCGGATAGTCATGATGCGAGTTCCGATAAAGCAGAGTGCATGAGGGTTGCGGCCTGATCAATTTCGCTTTCCGAAACTGTAAGAGGAGGCAGTATCCGCACCACATTACGGCCCGCAGGTACCAGCAGCAACCCGGTCTTCAGCGCGGTGCGCACGAGGTTGATGTTCGAGACCTCTGGCACGCATCGCAGACCCTGCATCAAGCCTAGGCCAAGTTTTTCCGAGACCACGCCGTGATATTTAGCCACTAGTGTATCGAGTACGTTTGCAAGTTGGTCGCCGCGTGCGCGCACTGTTTCGAGGAATCCAGGTCGGGTAAGCTCGCTAAGCACTGCAAGTCCCGCTGTGCTGGCAAGCGGATTGCCGCCAAAGGTGGTGCCGTGACTGCCCGGTGTTAATGCCGATGCAATTTCTTCGCGCGCCAGAACCGCGCCGATAGGCATGCCGCCGCCGAGACCCTTAGCTGTCGTCATAATATCGGGTATGATCCCGCTATGTTCGTAACACCACAGCGTGCCAGTTCGGCCATTGCCGCACTGAATTTCGTCCAACACCAAAGACAGATCATGCTGATCGCATAGTGCGCGGACACCTTGCAGGTAGTTGTTGGGAAACAGATGAATTCCACCGCCGTCGCCTTGCAGAGGCTCCAGAATGATTGCGGCGGTTTGCGGGGTGATTGCAGCTTCAAGTGCAGCAAGATCGTCGGCTGGAGCTATGTCGAAGCAGTCCGGTAAGGGTGCGAAGCCCTCAATCATCTTGCCCTCGGGGCTGGCACTGATCAGCGCGAGGCTCCGGCCGTGAAACGCTCCGTCTACTGCGAGGAAGCGATGCTTATCGGCTTTACCGCGTTGATGTTGGTATTTGCGCACCAGTTTTAAGGCAGCCTCGTTGGCTTCAAGGCCGGAATTGCAGAACATCACCTTATCGGCGAAACTGTGCTGGCACAGCATTTCCGCCAAAGCTTCTTGTTGAGGAATCCGGTACAGGTTAGAGCAATGCAGCAGTTTGTTGACCTGATTGCTAAGGGCTTTGGTCAACTCTGGATGCTGATGACCGAGTGCACTGACGGCAATCCCGGTGGCGAAATCTAGATAAGCAGTTTGGTATATATCGTACAGATAACTGCCCTGACCGTGGCTCAAGACAACGTCAAAGCGAGCATAATTAGCAAATAGACAATCATTCATGGCATAAACCCTTCGCAAAATGTAGCGTTCTATGAAGAGCGTGGCGGGTTCGAACTGTTCACGAACCTAGAAATCGAAACAGCGACCAGCTTTTTCCCAGTCACCGTATCGTGTCGGTTCAAGACCCTTAGGACCACCAAATTCTTTGGTGGCGGAGTCAGGGAATTGTCGCCGTTGTTTTTCGGCAATTGCTTCGGCCGCGGCCTCGGCAACGGCGCGCGCGTCAAGGTAGCGCGTCGAATCGGACACAACCTCACCTTCGGCCACGGATTGAGGCTTTGGTGCTTGCCTCTTCAGGGCAGCTATGTTCAACCGAGTGAAAACCATGAGAAGCAACAGAACATTGCTGAGGACTTGCGATTCGAGCAAGAGTACATTCGACGATGAAAGAACCCTCTTTATAGGGCAAAATTTCACCAAGAGAAATACTAAAAACCGCAAGAAAACGCTGTTTCACCCGATGGCAGCCAAAAAAGTGCCCAAACTCAGACTGGAAAAAGCTCTGGTGATGGTTTTGCCAGTTGCTCGTTAGTGTTGCGTTTACTTGGGCAGGTGATGCAGGGAAGGCGGCTTGGATCGTATGATCCCAAGCCTTGCGGCGGTGTAGTTGGTGTTTTTCGATATTCCCGCGTGTGGGTGTTGGCTCCGCCAAAGTCTCGCGGCTTTGTCAATGCGGTGCTGTGCAAGATTGCGGCGGAATGGCAAGCCGATCCAGACCATCCAGCCGCCCGTGCGCGCTATATTCAGCATAATGTGCCGCATGGTTGCTGACATGCTCGAGCGCAGCGGAAGCGCGAGGAATTCTTCACGTGCAGGCCGGGATTGCGTCGCGGGATTGCGTCGCTAGATATTGCTTTCGCTCCAACCGCACACCGTTGATCATTGGCTAAAGAATTTGCCTGCTGATCTTGATGCCAAGCTTCTGCTCTATGGTGCAGTACGGTTCGCCCACACCGTGCCGACGAAACTCCCAGACTTTGCCGAAAGCCATTGGTGGGTGCAGGATGCGGCTACGCAATTGCCGGTGTGATTGCGTAGCCAACATCTCCCGGGACGAAAGGTCCTCGACTTCTGCGCCCCACCGAGAGGAAAGGCCGTGCAGATGCTGACTTTAAGAGCGGAAGTCGTTGCCATAAATCGTGATGTCACGCATATGCGGCATCTAGCTGCAAATATGCAACGCCTCGGTTTCGCATTGCGCACGGTGTTAGCCGACGGCACGGATTGGAACGCCGAACGCGATTTTAATATTGTGTTCCTCAATGCGCCGTGTTCGGCTTCAGGCACGGTGCCGATGGCATCCAGATATCACCTTGCCACGACCCGCGCGCATGATGCTCAGTACCTGCCGTTGGGAAATGCAGTGTCGCTACTAAAGCCCGGTAGGATTCGCATCTATTCAGTGTGTTCAATCCGCCCGGCCGAAGGGCCTAGTTTGATGGCGTAGCGCACCGAGGTGCTACGCCTTGAACCATTTCCGTTCGACACCAAGGATTGCACCGTACTCGCGGAATTGATTCGTTTTGAACTCCTTACCCAGTGCTGCAAATCATCATAGTTCAGACCTCACTCTGCGCTGGAGCCCAAATTGGCGGCATGGATGGGTTTTTTATCGCCGACTGCTGCATACTACTAGATCAGCGAAATTTCTCATTGCCTTAGGATCAAGTTTATATTTGGAATAATTCTAAACCACGCCTTTTGAGAATTACTATCGACTTTAATGCGTAAAATCAATGGGTTTTATGGCTTTTTAGATTGACATCTAAGGGTTTTTACTCACTATCATCGGCAATGACTTACTCTGTTTCAATAGGATTTAGGATCTTGAAGATACATAAAACTACCCCGAATATGTTTCGACAATGTATTCCCGCAATACTGAAATCGGCAATAGGAATGGCTTTTGGCAGCGTGTTGGCTACCACGGTGTTGACCAGCACCGCGTGCGCAGCAGACGGTTTGACGGTGTATAGCTACCGCCAACCGTTTTTGGTCGAGCATTTGCTCGATGAGTTTCGCGCCAAGACTGGGATTGCGGTTGAGGTACTCTACGCCAAAAAAGGCCTGATCGAACGCTTGAAACTCGAAGGCTCGGGCAGTCCTGCTGATGTGCTTTTGAGCAGCAATACTCTGCGCTTGATTGAGGCCAAAGAAGCTGGCTTAACTCAGCCGATCAATCGTTTGGCGGTCGAGACAGCGATTCCGATGAATTTGGTTGATGAAGATCGGCACTGGATTGGTTTGACCCGACGCGGGCGGATACTGTACGCCAACGAAGAAACTGTGCCTCAGGGCGATATTCATGATTACCGCGATTTGGCGAGTCCCGATAACGCATATCGGGTTTGCTTACGTTCGTGGCGGCATCCGTATAATATTGGTTTGGTGGCCTATATGATATCGAGCGTCGGTGAATTGGCAACCGAAGACTGGATTCGTGGAGTTCAAAACAAACTTGGGCGTAAACCGCAAGGCAACGATCGTGCGCAAATTCGTGCCGTGAATGCTGGAGAATGTGACGTGGCGATTGCCAACAGTTACTATTTTGGTGTTATGCAGTCGGATCCGGAACAGGTTGCGAACACGTTGAAGGTGTACCCGATATTCCCGCGTTTCACCGCAGATCACGGCACATTTGGTTTTATTTCTGGTATAGCACTGCTGAAGAGTGCAGATGATCTTGATGCAGCAGGGCGTTTGATTGACTTTTTTGTCAGTCCAGGAGCGCAGAGGGCTTACGCCCGTAAAAACCACGAGTTTCCTGCTCATCGCATGTTTCGTGGCATGACTAATGACGAGGCAATGCTGGATAATCGTCCGCTTTCGAACGCGATGGTCTATCGTCGAACTGCGTTGGATTTGATTAATCGCGTGATTGAATAACCTCAGCGCACGCTTTAGGTTGGATGAGTTGAAACGGAGGACTTACTGCCACATCAAGTGTGGTGTAGTGGCTTTTATTGGGAGCTAGGATGCGCATACTGCCCGGGTTGATTCTGATCGTGGTGCTAGGTTTCATTTTTGCGCCCGTTGGGATGATCTTTAACTTGGGCTTTGCCGACGCTGAGTTGCACTACTTTTGGCCAACGCTGATGCGTTATGGTGGCAACACCGTGGTTCTGGTGTTGCTGAGCGTATTGGTGGCGTTTCTGGTTGGTGTGATCCCGGCATTTTTTGTGTCACTGTATCGATTCCCGGGGCGGAATTTTTTTCGTCTGAGTCTCTTGTTGCCTCTTGCCCTGCCAGGGTACTTGCTGGCTTATGTCTATGCCGATTTTTTCGAGTTTGCCGGTCCTGCCCAAAGCCTGCTGCGCGATTGGTTAGATTGTCGCCGCCCAGAAGATTGTGTATTCTTTGAAGTCCGCTCGATCGGAATGGCAGGGCTATTGCTCGGGGTGGGACTATCACCCTATGTGTTCGCGTTCACCACCGCGAGCCTCGATCAGCACGCTCGCAATGCCTTTGAAACCGCCCGCGTGCTTGGGCTTGGGCCATGGCGCAGTTTTGTGCAGGTCATCTTGCCCTTGGCGCGTCCGGCGTGGGTTGCAGGACTGTTGCTGGTGGCGATGGAAACCATCGCCGATTTTGGCACCGTGCAGCATCTGGCGGTGGACACCTTGACGCTTGGGATTTTCACGACATGGCTTGAGCGCGGTGATCTTGTCACTGCGGCGCGTCTGGCTTTGCTTGCAGGCAGCGTGATTCTGGTGATTGGGGCATGGGAAAACCACCAACGCGGCGCACGGAGTTTTCACAGCAGCTTAACCCCTAAGCTTCACCGCGGTCTGTCGGTCTCAAAACGTGCAGGCTGCCTGATGGTTTTGGCCTGTGCTACGCCGTTCGTGATCGGTTTCGCGTTCCCGGTCACTGTGCTGGTGGTGTTTGGGCTGCAAAATCTTCCGCAATTTGTCCACGCCGACTTTCTTTCTGCTTTGCTACAGACCCTATATCTGGCCTGTGTTGCGACGGCGGTTGGTACTCTGGTGGCAGCGTTGGTCGCGCTGACGGTGCCGCGTACCTGCCAAACGCGCTGGTTCTTGCACGGGGCGTTTTTAGGCTACATGCTGCCCGGAACGATTTTTGCGCTGGGTTTAATGCTGTTTCTGGTCCCGCTCGGGCAAAAATTACAACAAGCTGGTTTGATCGAGGTCAGCCTACTTGGTGGGATTTTTGGCCTGATCTACGGTTATGTTGCGCGCTTCTTCGCAATATCGCACGGCGTGATCCGCACTGGGGTCGAAATGATTCCGGCTTCGATTGACGATGCCGGAAAAATCTATGGTTGGAAGCCTCTCGCTGTTTGGCTACGGGTCAAATTGCCGATACTGCGCGGCCATATACTGTGCGCAATGATCGTGATGTTTGTCGAAACCTTAAAAGAGCTACCCTTGACCTTAATTATCCGCCCTCCTGGCATGGAGACCCTTGCGACCCACCTGTATCATTATGCCGCGGACGAGAACCTTTCCATGGCGGCACCGGGGGCATTGGTGATCGTGTTGATGGGTGTGGTAGCTGTTTTGGTGTTGGGTTGGCTGCGCCGTGTCTGAGCGAAATCCAGACGCTGTGCGGGAACCATTTTGCATGGTCAATTCCCTCGTTGTTCCCGTGTCCAAATCTTCATGTATACCTAAGCACACTCCGGTTTTCCGCGCGTGAACGCCTAAACCTTAACTCATGCAAAACGGTTCCCTCACGGCGTTTACCTGATCAAGAGGAAGGCACTACCGAGCGCGAAGTTTCTAGAGGGTTTGCGTTGGTGGAGAGTCTTGCGAGTCGCAGGCTGATTTTCAGCCACATGATAAGGCTGCCCAGCAACAAGCCCAATGCCAGAGCCAGTAAAGGAATTGCATAGGCTGGCGTGCCGAACGTAAAGGGCAGAGGCCATAGCGACCAAGCGATTTCTTGCGTGTTGGAGACCAAGAACGACCCGAGTACAACGATGATCGGTAGCAATAAAATCAGGCGGATAAGGTGCATTATTTTGGCTGCGCGTTCAAACTCTGATGCAGATGAGTGCCAGTTTTAAAGTGGCAAACGTACTTTGCTGGGATTTCAACCCTGTCACCATTGATTGGATTGCGTCCGTTGCTGGCATTGCGCAGACGCAGGGAAAAGACACCAAACCCGCGTAATTCGATGCGATTTCCGCTGGCGAGGGCGTCGGCCATAACCCCAAAGAGTTCATTGACAGCTTTGGTTACGTCCTGAGCCGACATTTCGGGGTGTTTTTTGATCACGCGCGCGATGAGTTCTGAGCGAGTCATGACATGTCCTCATGCTGGTGTATTCCTCAACCTCTGAAAGCAAGGAACCCCTTACCTTCTTCGACGAAAAGCTAGCGGCACGGCGCAAGACCCGAAGCGAAG
>JABSOH010000158.1 GCA_013216065.1 Alphaproteobacteria bacterium | reverse complement strand
CAACCACCTGTATGCACATTATCGTAGGCTTGCTGAATGCGGGTAAAAAGGTGGCAAGTTTCGACCTTGACGCACGGCAGGGCTCGCTTACGCGCTACATTCAAAACCGCAAAAATTTCTTCGAAAAATACAACGCCCGCCTTGTTCTCCCGATGCATATGCCAGTGTTGTTCGACACCCTCGCCAGCGACAACCAGCAATTGCGCGCGCACATTCGCACCAACTTCGAACACCATATCCAAAAATTCGCGAAAACCCACGATTTCATCGTCATCGATACCCCAGGCACTGACAATTACCTATCGCGACTCGGACATTCCTACGCCGATGTTCTGGTTACCCCCGTCAACGACAGCTTCATTGATCTTGATGTCTTGGCACACGTCGATCCTGAAACCCTCGAAATTCAAGAAACCAGCCACTACACTCAAATGGTGCAGGAACAAAAAAAGGCCAAGGAAAGGCGTTATCTAGGCAACAACCGCTTCGACTGGCTGGTGATGCGCAATCGTCTCGGCCAGATTCGTTCGCGTAATCAAGAAGCCGTTGGCGAAGTCTTGGAAAAAATCGGCAAAGACGCCGGGTTTTCCGTCCTCAACGGCCTGTCCGAGCGCGTGGTCTATCGCGAATTGTTCTTAAATGGCCTCACTTTGCTAGATATTCGCGAAAGCGAAAACTTTAACCTGTCGTCTTCGCACAATGCCGCCCGCGCTGAACTGGCCAACCTGCTCGAACGGCTGAACGTCGGGATCGACATCACACTCATGATGAAACCCTCCACGATTCAACCACAAGGGCGTAAAACCACCTCGGATCCCGACACCATCACTGCGGTCTCTTCTGCTCTCTAGCATGCTCTATCTGGGGTTCGGTCTGCTGTTGTTGATCGTGCTGATAGGCGTGAAACTCTGGCTTGCGGAAACTGACCCAAAAAAACTCTGGCAACAAATGCAGTTTGGCGCATTACTATTCGGCATCGCCTTGTTCTTTTTCCTGCTCGTCACCGGACGCTTGGCATGGATTTGGGCTGCGTTTTTGGCAATGATTCCTTGGCTATCGAGACTCGGTTTCATTGCAAAAATCTTGGGACTGCTGCAACGTCATGGCTGGACAAGCGGACAAAAGAAACAACAATCTTCTGCGTTCCACGAAGTCATGACACGTAGACGAGCATCAGAAATTTTGAACATCAGCGAACATGCCTCCGAAGCCAAAGTTCGTGCCGCGCATAAGGAATTGATGAAGCGCAACCACCCGGATCACGGTGGCAGCGACTATTTGGCGAAGATGCTCAATCAGGCCCGCGATACGCTGCTACAAAAATAGAACTACAGACCATGGCAGCGAAAAAAAACCAGCAGTCGAAGAAGTCACTGCCAAAAACGTCGAAAAAAACACCGACGAAAACATCATCCGAAAAACACTGGTTGCGACGCTACGCACGCCTTGGGTTTACGTTAGGTTTGTGGGGAATTCTGCTAGCTGGAATTGGGCTGGTCGGGGTGTTCTTCACCCTACCCGATCCGGTGGAAGTCATCATTGCCGAGCGTCGTCCGCCCACCATCACCCTGCTGGACCGTCACGGTAGCCCATTCCATCAACTGCGCGGGTATGCTGCAAAGCCCGTACGCCTCGATGAGGTCCCCGCCCTACTACCGACTGCGTTCCTCGCCATGGAGGATCAACGTTTCTACGAACATCTCGGGGTTGACCCGTGGGGCATATTGCGCGCGATTTGGGTCAACCTCAGAGCAGGTCGAATCCAACAAGGCGGTAGTACCATCACACAACAAGTGGTAAAAAACGTCTTCCTAAGCTCTAGGCGTACGCTGTTTCGCAAGCTCCAAGAGGTTTTGTTGGCCCTGTGGCTCGAGCAAAAATTTAGCAAAGCACAGATTTTGGAAATTTACTTGAATCGCATTTACCTCGGCAGTGGAGTCTATGGCATCGCCGCCGGAGCCCAACAATATTTCGGCAAGGCTGTGTCCGAACTCAAACTACCCGAGATTGTGCTTTTGGCTGGCCTCCCCAAAGCTCCAAGCCAATACAGTCCACTCGCCAACCCCAAAGCCGCCAGTAAACGCGCCTTGCTCGTCCTTGATGTTCTCAAAGACTACGCCGCTATCAGCCAATCGCAGTACCAACAGGCTCTTAAACTGCTCAGTACCCCGACAACTCTGCCCGTGCGGCGCGCGCGCGGCGCATATTTTCATCGCTGGGTGGTGCAAAGACTCGAAACCCTAAACCTCGTCGGACAAAGCGACATTACCGTCTACACCACACTGGATTCTGGCTTGCAAATGACCGTAGAAAACCAATTGCACGCCCTGCGCCCGCACTTCGAAATCCAACGAGTCAATCAGGCCGCCGTGGTCTCGATGGATACGACAGGAGCCGTGCGCGCCATGGTCGGTGGCGTCGATTGGCAACAAAGTCAATTCAATCGTGCAACACAAGCCCGGCGACAAGTCGGCTCGGTATTCAAAATCATCGTGTACGCCGCCGCTCTCGAAGCCGGATATTCTCCCGATAGCGTGATCCGCCTCACCCGGCCAGAAAATACCGAGCAGTGGTGGCCAGAGGACAGCACACAAAATTCCACAGCCACACTCAGTTTGCGTCAAGGCATGGCACAATCATCCAATGCTCTAGCGGTCACGCTCAGCGAGGCCGTTGGGCGGCAAAAAATTATCGCCATGGCACGACGCATGGGAATTAGTGCAACTATCCCGGATTTACCTTCGATGGCACTCGGCGTTGCTGAAATTTCTCTGATCGAAATGACCTCCGCAATGGCGGTAATCGCAGCCCAGGGTCGTGGTATCGAGTATTACGGTATCAGCCATGTCCAAGATTCTTCGGGCAGAGAAATATATCGCCATTTTAGCCCAACACACTTGGTACTCGAACCACGAGTCACCGCACAGCTTCAAGACATGCTCGGCACAGTGCTGAGCGAAGGCACCGGCAAAGCCGCACGCAGCCAAAGCGCCCTTGGCGGAAAAACTGGCACAACACAAAACCATCGCGACGCGCTATTCATTGGCTACGGGCAGGATCTGGTGAGCGGAATTTGGCTTGGTAACGACGATGGTAGCCCCATGCAGGACACATATGGCAGTGGATTGCCAGCACAAATATTTTTTGAAATTTCGCGAATCTTTGAACACTAGAGAGCAGTTTCTCTAAATCAACTCTGAATTTACTTTGGCAGATAACCGTCACGCCCAACACATTCAAAGTCCTAGTATACTACTTAATTATTTCTCTTTCGATAAAAACAATTGGGGCTGGCACCTGACTTAAAATAAGTTAAATGTTATCCATGTATGTAAAGCATTGTCAATTACCAAGAAATAAGCAACTGGAATTCATGAAATACTTTGTTGCGGGTTCGACAGTGAGAACAGCAGCCGAACTGGTAGGTGTTCATCACAATTCCGTTGCGTACAAAAGGTTCAAGATATTGCCGAACTTAAGAAATATCAGCCCGGTGTAACCGAAAGAGAGACCGGTCTGCCCACACCATCGCAAATCAGATACAGCCTGAAGTTCAAGCCGCCCGATGGCTTGTCCATCGGGCGCTTTTTTTGCCCCTGTTGGCCGCAATACGATGGACTTTCACATGGCTGGCGTCGATCATCAGTGTAGAAAGATCGGCATTCTCGCAGGCCCAGCGCCTCGAAAATCTGTTCAAAGACACCAAACCAGCGTTCGTAGCGATTATAGAGCATTTGAACCATATTCCGCTTTTGAGCCATAAATCTGTTTATTAGGTCTATACTCTGGAGCTCTGGCTGATCTTTAGTCTTCAGGCTATGGATTTCGCCTGTACTGTGTTGTTTAGGATATAGAGGACATTGGATTCTA
>JABSOH010000157.1 GCA_013216065.1 Alphaproteobacteria bacterium | reverse complement strand
GCGCAAATTGCGGGCTGCATCCATATGACGATTCAAACAGCGGTGCTGATTGAAACCTTGATTGCATTGGGCGCAGATGTGCGGTGGTCTTCGAGTAATATTTTTTCGACCCAGGATCATGCGGCGGCGGCTGTAGCGGCGCGTGGCATTCCGGTATTTGCGTGGAAAGGGATGTCCGAGGAGGAATATTGGTGGTGCATTGAGCAAACCATCACGGGGCTCAATGGCTGGAAGCCGAACATGCTACTGGATGACGGTGGGGATTTAACTGCGACAATGCACGAAAAACACCCTGAGCTATTGCAGAAGGTTCGCGGAATCACCGAAGAAACCACTACAGGAATGTTACGCCTGATTCAAATGGCGCAAGCGGGAACACTCAAAATCCCAGCGATCAATGTCAACGATAGCGTGACGAAATCGAAGTTTGATAACACCTACGGTTGCCGCGAAAGTCTCGTTGATGCAATTCGTCGTGCCACCGATGTGATGATGGCAGGTAAAATGGCTTGGGTTGGTGGTTTTGGTGGGGTCGGGAAAGGCTCTGCGGCGTCTTTGCGTCAGGCTGGGTGCCGAGTCGTGGTGTCCGAGGTTGATCCGATTTGTGCTTTGCAAGCGGCGATGGAGGGCTACGAAGTGCTGCCAATTGAAGATGTGGCGAGCAAGGCCGATATCTTTGTTACGGCGACGGGTAATTGCAATGTGATCAGGCTTGAGCATATGCGCGAGATGAAAGACCGTGCCATTGTGTGCAATATCGGACACTTTGACAACGAGATTGAAGTTGAGGCTTTACGAAATTTGACTTGGGAAAACATCAAACCTCAAGTCGACGAGATTGTATTTCCCGATTCCAAGCGGTTGATTTTGTTGGCGGAAGGTCGTTTGGTCAATCTGGGCTGTGCAACAGGACACCCGAGCTTTGTGATGAGCGCGAGTTTCACGAATCAGGTCATGGCGCAGATTGAACTTTGGCAAGGCAGAGGGTGTTACGAAAATAAAGTCTACACTTTACCAAAAAAGCTCGATGAACAAGTTGCAGCCTTCCATCTCGCAAAAGTTGGAGCCAAACTCACCAAACTTGACGATCAACAAGCTGAGTATATTGGCATTGATCAGGCTGGCCCCTTCAAGCCTGATTATTATCGCTACTGATCGAATACTGCTCTAGCGCAGAGCAACGGTTGCCTCTATCTCGACAGGTACGGAAAGTGGTAGCGAACTTGCGCCTATGGCAGCGCGGACGTGCGTGCCGATGCTCAAGCCGAAGACCGCAACCATGAAATCTGATGCACCATTGATCACCTTAGTATGATCGGAAAAATTTCGATGGGCGTTGACGAACCCGCCAAGACGCACGATGTGGGCAATTTGAGATAGATCGTCTCCAACTTCAGCTGCAATCTGAGCAATGAGGTTCATCGCACAGAGTAGTGTGGTGATCGTCCATAAGATATACTCGCCCCGTATACTGTGGAATATCGTTGAGAATCGGCAATTGACCAGAAATGTACAGCATATTACCTATTCTCAGCCGTGGAGCGTAGTTACCGACAGCTTTCGCTGGGGCTGGTAAAGAGAAACCTAGTTCCAAAACACGATCAGAGATAGTTTGCGCCATATTTTCCTCGCTTTTCTATTCAGATTTGGTGGTGAGATCAGTTTGAAATACCACTTCGATTTTAATACTGATTTAAATATTGATGCAATAGCCATGGGTCTTGACCTCTCCACAGATTCTCTTTCTTTTCTTGCGGAGGCGGTAGATCTATTTCCATCGGAAGATTTCTTCTGTTACCATGCTTGCCCAGCTTTCGTTTTCACTGTTTGGGGTGGTGGATACTGCCGTCATGGGCATTCCGTGTACACCGAAGGAGGTATTGTCAAATCTGGTGTTTTGAGTTACTGAGACCATGCATGCGTGATTTCAACAAACGACCAATTAGATACCCCATCAACCATGTACTTTTGTGATGATTGAATTGATCCAGTCGGTTTGTGAGGATACAACTGGGAGAGATTCTGTAACTTTGATGGTGTTTTGGCAATTTGCAAGTGATATTAGCCAAGGTTACTTCGCCTCGCGGCATGTTTGAGAGGTCTGCAGTACGGGTTACAGCCCCATACGGAAGGGGCTGAGGGCTGAAAGAAAACTGGCTATTGTTGTGCAAGGAACACCTCGTTTGCCTGTGAAGAGGTATTGCCCAAACCTCTAAGGGCTGGTGACGATCGTATCCCGCCATCATGTGTGGAAGCCTCCATCACGGCAAACGTACGAATAAAGCCCAAAAGACGATCATATGGCTCTTATAGCCAAACAGTAGGATCGCAATATCTCTCCCGTTGCCTTTGGCCTTGGCTAAACTTCGCCGTCTAATGAGCATCAACATCCTCCTGAGACGCTTTGTCAGGATCATCAGGTTCATTACGCGTTCTCCAAGTACATCAATACATCTGCAATGAATCATAAATGCAACTACCAATCTAGGTTAATGGAGGTGTCCAATTGTCTATATTGATGAGAGTGGCTTCGCCCACGATATGCCCAACACCTATGGCTATGCCTCTTATGGCTCCCAAGATTGGTATGACGAAGGGCGGTTTACCCCATTGCGCTTGAGAACAAAATAAACCCCGGTGCTGGAGACTTTCATATCGAAGTAACGCTCCAAAGATCGGGCAAGGGCCAAAATGATAGTTGGCTTTTCTTCGATCTCCCTGGGACTTCGGATTCTCAAGACATGGTTTGGAGCCCACATCACCAGCTACTGCATAGCACCTTTTCCATTCATAAAAAGTCTTGCGGCTAATATCGACAGGTTTTGGTGATGTTGTCAGTTTGTTGAGCGAAAATTCGTTTCTTGCGAGTCAAGTCGGTAATTTCATATTTACTGATTGCTGGCCGCAAAATACTAAGCGTGTTGTATAGCCCTTCTCCAACGATGAAACCCGATGTTCAGCCTTTCAATCTGCTTGCGGGTGAGTGGCATATGCCGCTTTACATTCGTGTGCCGTCAAGTGATCGTGCTAAAGCTGGTTCATTTCTCAACATCCATTGAAGAATCGTGCCACTTTCAGCAAATGGCCTGCCAGTTTGCCTAAAGGTAAGGGCGAGACATTCAGCCTCAGGAAAGCAGGATATGGGCGCAGGTGAAGATCAGGGTTTAGGCTTGGGTGATCGATCCGCCCACTTCTCTGAAAATGCCTCGGCCTGTTGTAGAACAGTCCGAATAGCTGACGATTGTAGATCTGGCGGATAGCCATATTTTCTCAATATGCGTTTGATGGCTACTCGGATTTTTGCCCGTGCCATCTCACTATAATGCCAGTCAATTGTTGCATTGGAGCGCACGCTAGCCAATAATTCATGTGCGATCAGCTTTAACTTCTGGTCACCCATTACATCAACAGCACTCTCATTTTCTGACAAGGCCTCGTAAAAAGCGACTTCATCTTCTGATAGGCCGTCTTTCCCCTGCTGCTCCATTTCAGCACGAATTTCCTTCGCCAAAGCGATTAACTCTTCGATGACTTGGGCGGTCGTCAATGCATTAGTGTGATAGCGGTTGATGGCCTCTGCCAAACGTTCTGAAAAGGCTTTCGTTTTTACAACACGAGACATCAGCCTGGATTTGATCTCTCCGTGAATGAGCTTTTTGAGAGCTTCTATCGCCAGATTTTTGCTCTTCATTCCCTGCATTTCTGCAAGAAATTCATCCGACAATATAGAAATATCCTGCGACTGCAGACCCGCGGCTTGCAAAATATCTATAATCTCAGTGGAAATAACTGCCCGATTGATAATCAATTGCACAGCCAACTCTTTGTCCTGGATTTGTTTCTTGCCCCCGGTGCTTTTGACCAATGCGGCACGCACAGCCTGGAAAAAACCAACTTCATCACGGATGTCTCTCGCTTCATCACTCGAAGCC
>JABSOH010000156.1 GCA_013216065.1 Alphaproteobacteria bacterium | reverse complement strand
GTTTTCATCTTCCAGAGATTTGAGGCGGCGCATCTCTGAAGCCCAGCCATACCTGACTTTCAGCCTGCAAAAGCTCGGCGGGCCGATGCCGTGCCTGCGACAGACAACCGCTGTCGGCAGGCCAGCCTCCTGCTCCTTGATCATATCAATAATTTGTGCCTCAGAAAATCGGCGCTTCGCATTCGTCTACTCCTTTAAAGGCGGGGCAGACTCTGCTTTAAAACGAGGGGTTGTACGGGGGCAGATCATGCCCACTATCAACAAAAAACCGCTCTAATACGCCCACAACACCGCGATTACATTCCACATCAATGAACGTTGTGTTGTATTGGACTCTATGTTTATATGGAGCAAACTTAGAACTTTGCTTTAATCCTAGCCTCATTCCTAATATTTTTAGGAGACTGTTTATGCGTATACCCTCAGCCAAATTCTCGCGAGACACTACGGCATTGCCGTTGAATATTGCCACCAAACGCTCTGTGACCTCGCAATGGGGGGTGAAATTGGGCTTAGCACTGGCCGGCTCTATCACATTATGGGCATCCGCAAAATTACAGGTGCCGTTCTATCCCGTGCCAATGACTTTACAGCCTCTGGTACTCGTAATGCTTGGGCTACTTCTCGGCCCCGTATTCGGCACAGCCGCCGTAATGATCTACCTGATCGAGGGCGCATTCGGCCTTCCCGTCTTCGCCGGAACACCCGAAAAAGGCCTCGGCCTCGCCTACATGGCAGGCCCCACCGGCGGCTACCTCGTCGGCTTCCTGCTGTGTACTCTGATTGCCGGAACACTCGCTACCAAAGGATTTGCGCGCAGCTTTCTCAGTAGTGGCCTCTGCGCTGTCGTCGCAATTAGCACAATCTACCTACCCGGCATTACTTGGCTGGGGTATCTGATCGGTTTGGGAGAAGCCATCCAATTCGGCCTGATTCCCTTCGTCCTCGGCGATGCTTTTAAAGCATTCTTCGCCGCAGGACTCACTTCAATGACACTACGCTATCTAGATGGAAAGTAACACCCATCCCGTGTCGGCAAACCCCTTCCAACAGCCCTACCTCGCGAGTAACGACAATCGCTCGATTGTGGGGATTGATTGCCCGGTCTGCCATCAACGCAACCGAGCAATTCCACTGAAAAGCGTTCCCGCAAACCAAGCCGTCAGGATCTTTATTGATAAAGACTTGAAAATGCGCACCTTAGGCAATACCAATATTCCCTACGGAGATCCAAGCGCATTATCCGAAGACATGCGCAGTGATAGCCCACTCACCTTCTGGCGGTGTGAATCTTGCGATCTGGTGTTCCAACGCAATTTCGACGATTGGGACGACCGCCAGCTTTATCGGCAGGTGTACAATGCTGCATACGTCAAGATATTGCCCCAAGTCTCGACCGAGTTGCCGCAATACCGCTCGCGATTCCTACACAAACTGTTCCGCGATAGTATCCAGAGCTTAAAAGTACTGATCTGCGAGAGCCGTATTGGCACACTGGCTGAAGAACTCGGTTATAGTGGGGTTAAAGCCGAATCATATAGGCTTTTCGACCCGAGTTTTCGTGCCAAAGGCTTGGGGTCTTACGATCTGATCTGCGCTTTTTCGATGATGGAACGCATGCCAGATCCGGTGAAAATGCTGAAGAATTTGATAGCATTGTGCAATACTCAGGCCGCGATTTTGGTGACCCGCTACCCCTTCAACCATCATAATGAAAAAGAGCATGTGCTGCTCAGTCCGCGTAATGGCTTCTTCCGAATTTACTCCGAAAAGAGCCTCAACCTGATCTTCAAGTCCTTGCAAATGAATTTCATTCATTTGACACCGACAATGACTCTGCTGTACCGCAAGCTCCCAGCGTATGCAGAGTTTCTCAAGGAGGCCAAGATCTCCGAGGAAGCTATCATGAACGATGAGAGTAACGATAGTTTTAATGGCGCTGAGAACGCTGATGTAGCGAGGAAAAATGCATTGCATGAAACTGACAATTTCTCGGGCAATCACGCCAGTCCATCGCAGGTTGAAGTGCATACCGAACGCATATCCATCCGTGATACACGTTACGGAAAAACCGCCTATAACCATTATGACAGTCTGGTGGGCATGGCCCTGGAAAATTATGGCGAATATCTCACGGGGGATCAAGAACTCTTAAGACAGCTAATCCGCCCCAACTGGACAGTATTCGAAGTTGCAGCAAATATTGGTGTGCATTGTATGATGATGGCGCCAATGCTTGGCCAAGGTGGACACATTCACGCTTTTGAGCCTTATGAAGAATCCTACAAACTGCTTGGCACAAATCTCTTGCTAAACAATATCGACAATGTCAGCACGTACCAAGAGGCCTTAGGGGCATTCCCCGGTGTGACTCGCCTTGCAGTCACCAACCCTGATAAACCGGGGAGCATGGCCGCAAAGGGTTGGTCTCAGCAATATTCTGGGTCTGAGGTATCCCTCGCAACGCTCGACGCTCTTGAGCCACCGCAGTGTCATTTCATGCATATATGTGCGCCGGAATGCGAGCCCGCTGTTCTGCAAGGCGGACAGAAAACTCTGACACGTTTCTCCCCTGCTTTGCTGGTCAACTGTGTGAGCAGACGTGATTTTATCTCGATCTTTAGCCTGCTGACCGAACTGGGATACCGATTGTACTGGCATATCCAACCGTTCTACCTCGAAGACAATTTCTTCGGCAACTCGGAGAACGTTTTTGGCAATGCCGGTGCAGCAAAGATTCTTGCTCTGCACTCGAACAAAGATCAAAATGTAGGCCTTACCAAGATACGTAGCCAAAATGACTGGATCGCATAAAGGACACCGTTGATCCTAACCCGGTGAATGTGAACCCCGCCCATTGGGACTTTTTGCTTAAGCAAACCCTAGACGTACCCGCGCGCAAAGCTGCACTATATAACCAAATCTAGTGTTAGATCATTTGGATGACACAGTGCATCAGGTTGATTTGTTATTGTACAACATCAATCAACTTTACTAAGGACACACCACCATGTGAGAGAATGGACCTGTTGCAAAAGTCATTGGTGTAGTTCTGTTTGTAGTTCCCTGTTGAGGTCTCCTCTGGCTTCCTTAACAGTTTAAAGCATCCAATCCTTTGGCAAGCATGAACTCTGTTATGTGCACAGCAGAAATTTTCAGGGAGATGCCGTGGCGCTTACGCCCTATGTGGAAGCGGTGATCGAGACACAAGATCCGCTCGAATCGTTCGTGTGGTGTCAACGATCTTGAGGATCATTTGCTCACCATGGCCAGCAGGTTTTTTATGCTCCTCTTGAATCCTTAGTATCATATACTCTCACTGCTGGCAAGGCTTGAACAGAGGCAAAACATGCGTGAATTTTTGATATAAAAAAAGCCTCGTTGCACAAGCGAGACCATCATGAACTGTGAAATAAAAAAGATACGACAACAATCCACCACATCGAACGCATCAAACAAAACAACAATACCCGAAATCATGCCCTCCCCGATGGAATGCAACATTATGAACCGTTGCGGCTGTTACGCAAAACTGCGCGTGCCTTGCGGCTCAGTGACTCGGCATTGAGCCAGTATGAACTATTGCTGAGTTACACCAAGGCTATAGACTGGCAATCAGGTAATCTATGTATTTGCTGGATGTCAGTGCAGAAGGTAGCCGAAAAGCTCGGTAAATCGGTGCGGCAGGTGCAATACAACAACAAGCAGCTGATGCAGGCTAGTCTGATCGCCTTTCGTGACTCGGCCAATTATCGTCGCTGTGGCCAGCGTAATAAAGCGGGTGTGATTGAGTGGGCCTATGGCGTCGACCTGAAGCCGATCCCTGGAGCCGGCTGGATGATCTCAAGGCATTAGCCCGAAGCGATGGCTCGACAGGACGCAGAACGCACTGATCTGCGCAAGCAGATCGGCTCGTTACGCACCAGAATACGGG
>JABSOH010000155.1 GCA_013216065.1 Alphaproteobacteria bacterium | reverse complement strand
ATAACGCCACTTTCCATAAGCGAAATGACACACAATCCGCTATCCTCAACGCTGGTCATACCCTGGAATATCTCCCACCACACTCACCTGATCTGAACCTAATAATAGGCCCACGCAAAGGCTATCGGAAGAAAGATACATTGTTCAATCGATGAATTGTTTCGGGATCAGAATATTGAATCAAAAAATTGTCATTTAGCTATATTTCGCAAGCTAGGAGTCTAATGACAATTCAACGATCCCGACTGAATGCCAATCTGCTATCTTTTAGCCATAGGACCGACAAAAAGAGTATCGCAAAATTCTCACCAAAATCTACTACTTATTTCCTTAGGATTCAAGACTTTAGATTGGTTTTTTTTGTTTGAAATATTCTTTATGTTCAGATAAGTTCTTGATCAACACGGATCGATCACCTAGGCTGGCATCAGATCAGTCTCAACTTGGGAAATATTGTATCATATCAACGGCATTGAAAACTTCTGGAGCCATACTAAACGATACATGCGAAAATTCAACGGCAGTCCAAAACAACGCTTCAACCAGTTCTTGAAAGAATGTGAATGGTGATTTAATATTGGTTCACCACAAAAAATCCTAATCATCCTGAAGAAAATTCTCAAATCTCAATATTCGCTGTCAGCCCCATAATTCTAAAATATAGAATTGAAATCATGCCTATTTTTTCTTATCAAGATAAGTTCCTATCGGAGATTTCTAGGACAAGGTTCAATCTTGAAGATGTGCAAGAGAGGAGAGATCTTCAGGCTGCATTAAGGAAGAATATTTCTGTTATTGCAGATGACCTTCTCATTATTTCCGAAGAGTTTTCAGAATGGTCTGAGGGGCGACGCAGCATTGATCTCTTGGCCATAGACAAGCAGGCAAATATCGTCGTTATAGAACTAAAGCGCACTGAAACTGGCGATCACATGGAACTTCAGGCTATCAGATATGCCGCCATGATTTCCACACTAACGTGGAAAAGCACGGTAGATATCTTTCGAGCCCATCTCACGAAGGAAGATCATACTGGGGGGAAAGATGCAGAGCAAGAGTTGCTAGGCTTTCTGGACTGGGAAGAAGCTAACCAAGATGATTTTGGCTCAGAAACGCATATTGTATTGGTTTCTGCCAATTTTTCCAATGAACTGACCACATCTGTTATGTGGTTAAATGCGCAGGGGATCAGCATAAAATGCATTCAGATCAGCCCGTATAAGTTTGAGGATAAGCTTCTGATCAATGTGCAGCAGATTATTCCTCTTCCCGAAACTGAAGATTATCAGATCAAGGTTCGAAAAAAAGAAGAGGGAAAAAAATCTGCCCGAAGTCAAAGTAGAGATTTTACAAAATTCATTTTTAATGGGAAGGAATATAATAAAAGAAAACTTGTTTTAGCCGTTATTCAAAAATGGGTTGAGGAAAATAAACCTAAATCACTAAGCAATCTCACAGAGTATTTTCCTCAAGAACTTGGACCAAGAGGCCTTTTTTCTCCTATTGATCCACCGATGCATCCTGATCAAGCAAAGCGTTATTTTCTTGATAAAGATGAACTCATCAAATTCGGTGATGGTTCTCGTCGTGCCATTTCAAATCAATGGGGAGGGAAGGGACATGAAAAATTTGTCAAAACTGCGCGCGATTTGGGCTTTGAAATTGAAAAGATGAATTAGATAAAGCAGACTGATCGTCAACCGATTTAGGGTTCTGTTCACCTGCCACTGTAACGAGCATAGATGGCGATTTTTTCATGCGATGAATGCTGCCAGATTTTTTTCGTATGCAATAGAAAAATACAGTGGAATAATAACCTTAGCGGTTAATGACGATTGAAATGTTCCTTATGTTCAGATGAGTTCTTCTTGTTATTGTCGCCCATGTTTGACGTTGGCTTGAAAGGCGTAAAATTTCCGATCGGCTTTCCTGAAGCGACCGACTCGTAAAAACCAACCAGTTGCACCGGCTTTGCACAGACAGGACGGCGTAAGGCATCGCTCATCACTGCACACACGGAGCAGATTCGATCTTCTGCCCCCAGCAAGAATGGTTTTCGGGTCTTCAGCAGCGGCGATTAGGGCTGTGGCATGGGTATTTTGTGCTTGAGGTGTATCGAAATCAAACTAGTGAGTGAGAATAGGGCGGATGTTTTTTGATGATCTTGATACAAAAACGACGCTAGATTGGTCTAGGGTCAGCAACATTCATCAATTTCGCTGCGTTTTCCAGGTCCTGGTCCTGGCGGCCAGAAGCCAGGACGGGTCTGGTTGTTTCGGGAGCGCTTGACGGAGAGCGGCGTTTTCTCTCTTCTCTCTTGAAGACTTTTGATCTTCAGCTGGCTCAAGCGGGATATTCTGCTCGCAGTGGTCAGGTTGTGGATGCAAGCCTAATTGCTGCACCGCGGCAACGGTTGCGTGAGGATGAGAAGCAGGCAAGGCCGCCCTGGAAGGATGTTGACGCACGTTGACGGTGAAAAGTTGCGTCAGAGCATAAGGCGGTCGCTAGGCCCACGACCTTTGGCTACAGGAGCATATTGATCGGCGTTTTGGCTTTATCCGCTCCTGTGCGGTCACGGACGCGGCACGACATGATGGAAGTTTGTCGCCTGAACTTCATCACGCAGCACAACACCGGTTCGGAAGCTTGGAGTGATACCGCCTACCGCTCGCAAGCGAACGGGAATTTCCTGAGAGAAGCCTGGTCCGGTATTGCGCATTCACCGCAAGAAGCTCAAAGGCAAACCGATTCCGCCCCATATCTCATGCGGCAATGCCAGCAGATCACGTGTCGTTCACACCATGTTTCTGGAGAACTGAAACATCGGATAGGTCTTTCTGTCAGGACGGTCGGCATCAGGCGTGCCGAGGCCAGCTCGCTAACATCGTTTATAACATCAAGCGTTTTATCTTCTTCGAGCGAAAAGCGATCACAGGCCATCCACGAGACGTAAAATATCTCTTAAACCCGGCAAAAACATCAAAAAAAGCGAAAAATCCACAAAAAAACACATTCAGAACTTGATCGCCGGAAAATACGCAAACTCAACAAAAAAATCAGTTCTTAGAAGTATCCACCTTGATTTGTTTCGACGATAAAATAGATGTGTTTAACACTACCCTCATTGAAAGAAATAGCCCAGTCTGAGTTGTAGTCCCCTACAGGTGGCGTGACCTGCCCCCGTACAACCCCTCGTTTTAAAGTAGAGTCTGCCCAATCTTTGAAGGAGTAGATAAATGCGAAGCGCCGATTTTCCGAGGCACAAATTATTGAGATGATCAAGGAGCAGGAGGCTGGCCTGCCGACAGCGGTTGTCTGTCGCAAGCACGGCATCAGCCTGTCAAGCTTTTACAGGCTGAAAGCCAGGTATGGCGGGGCTTCAGAGATGCGCCACCTCAAATCTCTGAAAAATGAAAACGCCCAACTCAAGCGCTTGCGCTGGCGGAGACGATGTTGGACAATGCTGTTTTGAAAGATATCCCGGGAAAGAACTGACGATGCGCGATCAGAGGTGTGACGCGGCGCTTCGTGCGATAAACGGCTCTCTCAGAGCATGCGTCAATCCAGAGACTGCCCAGCGCGAACGCCCGCCGGACAACCAGGATTATCCGGGAAGAAATGCAACAGATCGCGGCGAAACGGCGATGGTTTGGATCTCGTCGGACTGGAGTATTGCTGGAAGGGAATGAAAATAAACCACAGGAAACTCTGTACCGCAGCGGGAACAAGCTCACCGTGAAGGGCCGGAAGTGCGCCGATGATGTCGGACAACGGCACCGGGTTCACCAGTTGCGCGATCCTGAAGTGGGCCGACGGGAATGGCGTCGACTGGCACTATATCGAGTCGGGTAAACCACAGCAAAATGCGTTTATCAAAAGTTTCAACGGCAGCCTGCGAGACGGGCTATTGAACGAAGAGCTGTTTGAAACACTCGAAGACGCGCGGCGCAAACTGCCTCCATGGCG
>JABSOH010000154.1 GCA_013216065.1 Alphaproteobacteria bacterium | reverse complement strand
TGTAATGATGTTTCCAGTTCATATCCGTTTTTGATCATCAGGGATTGGACCCTGCTAAGCAACTGGCTTAGTTCCAGATCGCCAAAACATCTTGCATGGGCACCGCTAGCAATCTGTTCTAGAGATTCCCCCTGAGTGTCGCCCAGTTTTACCATTTTTAAACGCTTAAATCACAACCAGGGAAATTGCGGCCTCGCATACGACAGGCATCCAGAACGGAAAACGAACCCGCCGCAGGATCAACAACCAAATCCCCAGGCGACGTAACCGCCTCTATAAATTCTCCCTGCAAATCAACCGGCTTATTATGCGGATGTGTTTTTCTGGGAATTTTTTCTTGCCAGACATTGGGAATATTCCTCAAAGTCCAAACACCCTTTGCATGCTGGGGTTCTTTTTGCAGGATAACGCAAAATTCGCTTCTGTGCCGTGCCGCAATGGACACAGATCGGAGAACCATCCCATCTTGGACGCCTAATCATGCTCCCTCGCCGATATCTTGTCGGGAAACCTTGATATGAACTGAAAAGAACTTATTGTGCCGGATGTAACGCTTTTAGCCACTTCTCATCTCCCTGTTCTCTAAATAGAATTCACCGCACACAAGATGCAGAATGGTAAGCATTAGTTTCAGAAAATGGTTAGTTTTGCATATAGCCCCTTTTTATTGTATTTGAGAGTCCTTTCACAAAGTGGACGGCTCCGGAAACGCGCTATCTTTTTAATTGATGCATGACAAAAGTTTAGTGTGGTTTGTTTTTTTACCACTTTTTTTGTTGTGTAGAAGAGGCTAGATCGAGGTTTTTTAACCTCTTTGATACGGCCATATCAACGCACTTCTCGCGTCAAGCCATTGCCATATTGTACGCCATATTCGTGATCACGAGCACTGCTTTAGCTCGGGCAATGATCCGGGACCGTCGGCTTCATGCGCTGCTTTTGGCCTGCCCCCCGTATAATCCCTCGTTTTAAAGTAGAGTCTGCCCACCTTTGAAGGAGTAGACGAATGCGAAGCGCCGATTTTCTGAGGCACAAATTATTGATACGATCAGGGAGCAGGAGACTGGCCTGCCGACAGCGGTTGTCTGTCGCAAGCACGGCATCGGCCCGTCGAGCTTTTACAAGGCTGAAAGCCAGGGTATAGAGGACTTCAGAGCTGCCTCAAATCTCTGGAAGATGAAAACGCCCAACTCAAGCGCCTGCTGGCGGAGACGATGTTGGACAATGCCGTTTTAAAAGATATCCCGGGAAAAAGCTGACGACGCGCGATCAGAGGCGTGAAGCGGTGCTTTGTGCGATACCCCGTGGGCTCTCGCAGCGCAGGCTGCCCTGACCGGCGTCGATCCAGAGACTGTCCAGCGCGAACGCCCACCGGATAACCAGGATATCCGGGAAGCAATGAAACAGATCGCGGCGAAACGGCGACGGTTTGGATATCGCCGGACCGGGGTGCTGCTGGAAGGGAATGAAAATGAACCACAGGAAACTCTGTACCGCAGCAGGGAAAAGCTCACCGTGAAGCGCAGGCAGGGCCCGGAAGCGCGCCGATGGCATCGGAACGCCTGTGCCCAGAGGCGTTCCGAGACCCAGTGAACGATGGTCGCCTGACCACTTCCTGTCTGACACCTTCGGCGCTAGCTGTACGAGGATTCTTGCGGTGTACTCATGTGGTATGTGGTGGGTCAAACCCCATTCTCACGTGAACGATATGCACGGCGCTATTGCAAAGATCAATCGATCTGTGCGATTTATAACCAAACATATGGAATGCTGTTCCATGCGATCGTGCTTTCGTCAATTTCACCCGACCATCAACATCCTTGTGCCGAAGACTTTGCGCTGTAGCCAAATCTTAGCAGCCTTGTCAGATTTAAGTGTCGATTGCTTAGCATCCGTTGCCCCGCAACAAGGCCTGGCGTCAACAATTTGACCGGTATGCAACGCGCAACCCGCCGCCGTGATCACACGACGCTCAAACAGTTCATCAAGTACTTCGGCTGAGATCAAGGCCTATCCCGTAGTGTATTTGCGTCGGTTACGCGATCGGATATCTCCAGACCGCAAAACGCATCCAACCCAAACGATCGCGTACCCGACGCTTTCTGCGCAAGACCATGCAAACTCTGCAACACCAGCACGCGAAATTTCAGGACAACATCAAAATCGGGACGGCCAGACAGAGCGAGACCTTCCCACTGCCTTCTCCAAAATTCCACGAAATATCTCAAAGTCTCAGAGAGATTCCCTATCTAGGACCACCTCCTGCTGAAATCTCCGACAAACGATCCTCAACGCTCCAAAATCCTACTTGCTTCGACATCTAATCCTCCACAAACTACAGAGAACATGGCTAAATTAACAAGAGATTTACGGAACTATTCAAGGGTATTTGTTAATTCCCAAGATTATGAGCCGCTTGAAATTGTGGCAAACTGCCCTGATAGCCACCTTGGAACTGCACCTGCATAGTCCTGCCGATACCGTTGAAAAAAACACCCTCTCGTAAAGGGTACGCAAATTGGGAATGCCATCGATCCTGGTCGCGGCTTTTGGATTTCATGTTCCTCTTCATGGTCATGACAGCCTTTGCTGCGAATCGTCCTGTCGAGCCTTACTTCACACAATAGTCCTTATCGCCATAAACCTCGCCCTGATCAGGGCAGATATGCCCTAGGCCTCTGCGCCAGAGTGGCTGCAACTTTGTTGATCAGACCCAATTGCATATCAGCATCGACGTATGCCTTATAGGATCAACATGAGTGTTGGCAGTTTTTTGGTATAATATGCCTTAATAGAAAGTGCAAAGTTGAGTACGTGAACATGCTCACTGCGACCTGCCCGTCCTGTAGCTTAAGGGGGGTAGGTTACACCAGGGTGGTATGACTGGGTGCGGGGAATCGGAGTGTTCGGCATATCGTGCATTTTTGCGCCTGACTTTATTTTTTACTGGCTAAATGATGGATGTTGATTCGGGACGATGGAAATTTATTCTGACGGGATTTTTCTGACGCGCCGCCTTTTCGGGGAGTCTCAGCAAATAGTGCGCATTTTTAGTCAAAACTCCGGTTTGGTTTCAGGGGTTGTGCGCCTTACCAGCAATCCAAAACGTGGTGCATTGTATCAATTGGGCGATCACGTGCGGATGCAATGGCGCGCGAGATTGGAGGATCATCTCGGGCAGGTCACTCTTGAGCGTCAAGCAAATCAGTATATTTCTGCACTCGAATTGCCAGCTTTAGCCTTGCAAGCCCTGATGTCGATGGGGGCATTGTTGCAAGCTGCGCTCAGCGAACGGGTGCGCGAACCTGTGCTGTATCAAGCCTCAATTCTCTTATTGGAGCAATTTGCCACTAAGAACTGGGCGCGGGCCTATTTGGAATGGGAGCGAAAATTTCTCGAAGCCATGGGTTTTGGCTTGGATTTAGCGCAATGCGCAGCCGGGTGCGATAGGCGACGTTTTGACTATGTTTCGCCAAAGTCCGGCAAGGCGGTTTGTGCTAGACATGCTGAGCCGTACCGTGAACGCCTTTTGTCGATGCCGTTGTGTTGGCGCGAGGTTGACGATGTGCCACATAGCAATACCGTTGATATGGCTGATATCGTGGCTGGATTACAAGTAACGGGTCATTTTTTGGCGCGTGAGATTTTTCCAGAGGGCAACAGTATGCCAGAGTTTCGCCAAAATTTGCTGGAAAAGTTACACAGAAACCCTTAAAAATCGGCATTGAGTCTATGTTATACGCTGTAAAATCACCGAGGATCATGCTCTGTGGACACCCTAATTGACCCAAACGACATCGGTGATTTACGCACAGAAACCGTGGGTGATGCTCTATCAGAACGCTATCTGGCTTATGCTCTATCCATCATCACTGCGCGTTCATTGCCCGATGCCCGTGATGGTTTGAAACCCGTCCAGCGACGGATTCTATTTGGCATGCAAGCGTTGCATCTGGGGCATGCCAGTGGCTATAAAAAATGTGCC
>JABSOH010000153.1 GCA_013216065.1 Alphaproteobacteria bacterium | reverse complement strand
TCAAATCAATCAACGCCAATCGCTGCGCGCCAGTTAACGAAATATCAGAACCCATAATGCTGTAATCCTTTCTGGATAGTGATTGTCTGGAATTCTTTCCAAACTTGCAAAAGGCAAAACCCCAAATACACGAGACCCCACCAAACTCCTGAGCAACTCTCTACACGCTCCCACTCATTAGATCAAAAAATCGTGGACGATTATTGCAACAAGGTAAGAATGGCGCGCTGTTGCTGCCCAGCAACACTCAACGCCTGGATCCCAAGCTGCTGACGGGTTAGCAACGCAACAAGGTTCGCACCTTCCTGGTTCATATCCGCCAGAATGTACTTCTCGGCACCAACTGTGTTCCAGGTAACATACTTATCGGTAAAAGTCGCGCGCGCTTGCAACACAGCAACGTTTGAGCCGAGACTTTGCGCATGACCACGCAGACGCGAAATCGCATCGTCAAGGCGCTTAACCGCTGAATCGACAACGCCCACATTGGTGTTACCCCGACCAATGAGCGAAAGGCCAACCACTGTCAACAAACGAGTATAAATAAAATTCTGGGTAGGGCGACTGAACATCTCAGTGCTGAACACACGCTTACTGAGCGTTCTGGCATCAATGAAATCGAGGCCAGGCAGGTCAAGTTTCGAGGTAGAACGCACCCCAAAATGCACGGTACGACCCAACGATGTGCTGTTGAGCAAGTTGGCACCGCCATACGATGCATCGTTGACCAATTCGCGGAATTGCGCGCCCAAAGTCTTAAGAGCCGTGTTGGCCAAGACACGTTCTGCAGCAGAATGCGAACGCGAAGCTTCAAGAATACCCTTCATCTGCGAAAGGATTTTCTCAAGACCCGCGATTGCTTCGAGGCTCACTTCAAGGTGCGTGATCGCCTGACCGATTTCAGCTTGCAGGTTATTAAAATCACGCGCACGATCCTGCAAGGACTTCGCCTTGAAGTAGTTCACCGAATCGTCGGTCACGCTATTGATCTTACGACCCGAGGACAAACGAAGCTGAGTACGACTGCTCAAATACGCATTTTCCTTCAAATCAATCAACGCCAATCGCTGCGCGCCAGTTAACGAAATATCAGAACCCATAATGCTGTAATCCTTTCTGGATGGTGATTGTCTGGAATTCTTTCCAAACTTGCAAAAGGCAAAACCTCAAATACACGAGACCCCACCAAACTCCTGAGCAGCTTTCTACATGCTCCCACTCATTAGATCAAAAAATCGTGGACACGTCAACCCTCCCTCTCTAGCCTAGGGGTATGATACCGGGGTTAATCTACAGTGCCGCCCGGCGATATTGCGCTTGTACTGATTGCTCCGCTACGACGTCCTGCACAGGCCGTTCATCAAAAAGACATGCTGCACACAGCAAAGCCTCTGCGCATTCTTCCGTATCGGGTGTCATGATTGGCACGCCAAGTCTCCCCAAATGCAGATAGTGTCGTAACATGGCTTTCTCAGGCAGCAAGCCCAGCACGGAAATGGAATTCTTGGTGTTTGGTGCTCGGAGAGAATCCAGCAATGACACTGCCGCTTCATCCTCAAGAAAGCAAATCGCTGAAACCACACCATCTTGCCACACCCCCCCATAGGCCACGGCCTTGCCGCTATCGCACAGGATTAACCCGTGTGGTGTGGTCATCAAGGCGCGGTAGGCCTGATCGCGCCTCATGCCGTATAATGGGGTGTTCGTCCCCAATACCAAGCCATGTGCAAGCGATAGCCCAAGGCGAATTCCGGTGTACCGCCCGGGGCCTTCGACCACAAAAACCGCCTCGAGATCAGAAAGCTTGCCACCGTACACCGCCAGAAGCCCGTCAAGCCCGTCAAGAAACGCCGCAACCCGATCCGCACCACGGGCTGGCGCAATTTCGCTGTAACCCAGAAGCTTCGCGCGCTCAGCCAACACCAGCAGCGCGGTGTCCCCCGCGCTGTCGAGACACAACCTAAGCAACGGTGCGCACCTCGGTCACCTCAGGGATGTAATGGCGTAACATGTTCTCGATCCCCATCTTCAGCGTTACCGTCGCACTCGGGCATCCGGCACAAGCACCGCGCAAAGTCACATACACCACCCCGCTATCAAAGCCATGAAATTGTATGTCGCCACCATCCATCGCTACCGCCGGACTCACCCGAAGCTCCAACAATTCGCGGATTTTTGCCGTCATTTCATCTTCGGCATCGTCGACCGTATTCTTGCCCTGGCGTGCCGATTCGCGAATAATGACATCACCTGACTGAAAGTGCTCTATCACTGCCCCCAGCACCATCGGCCGCAACGTTGCCCATTGCACCGCAGGTTTGCGCGTTACCGAAATAAAATCCGCACCCAGCATCACGCCTTGCACCCCTTCGACCGTGAACAGGCGGTTTACCAGAGGCGATTCGCCCTGATGATCAGCCTCGGTCGGAAAGTCGTAAATATGTTCGCCAGTGACGCTACGCCCGGGTAGAAATTTCAACACATCGGGATTCGGTGTCAGTTCGACTTCAATATGCATGGCGTATCCTAATCGGGTAGCAGAGTCTCTAGGTGAGCTTATTAATCTCATCGATGGTCATGGTCGCAGGGATCATGGTCACGGGAATATGCATCTGCGCCGCGCCTTCCTCAAGTAAATACGACGCCCAAGAACTGGCAACCGAGTCCTTGACGGGCATTGGTTGGATAATAATTGAAATTTCTTCCTGCTCCAACAGTCTCGGCAGTGCGGTTTTCAAGTCTTCGTCGATCAAAACAATAGCGTGCTTCTTTGACCACTGGTAAGTTTTCTCGGCCAGATCATAGAGCAATTTCTCGGCAGTCTCGCGGGTTTCTTGTTCTAAGCGCTCATTAATGCCCAAGAATTGCAAAAAGTGTCCGGACTCTGGCTCTTTCATGCAGTACAGCAACGTCACGCGTCCACCAACCCGCCGCGAGCGTCGGCAAGCGAAGTACAATGCGCGCTCTAATTCTTCGCTGGCATCGACGATAACCAGAAAAATGCGTTCTGGTTCCGTCGTCGTCGCTACGACTGTGCTAGATGTTGAGATCGAAGTTTCAGTCATGCAGTTCCTTAGTACAGCGTGATCGTCTCGCGTGAGCAGAACGTCTCTTGGAGACTCAAGATATAAGAACTTTATTGGGTTTCGCAAGCCAGCGATAGAATTAGGCTAGGAAATCGTCCATCCCATACAGGCCAGGCGGCTGGTTCACCAGCCACTGTGCCGCGCGCAAAGCGCCTGCGGCGAAGACTTCTCGGCTGGAGGCATGATGCCCCAGGCTGAGTTGCTCGTACTGTCCAGCGAAGAGTACTTGATGATCCCCGACCACCCCGCCGCCGCGCAATACTGCATAGCCGATGGCTTCGGGATCACGCACGGTACCGGTACGCGGACGCTGGTATACGGCGTGGGCCTCATGATTAACTCCTCGCCCGAGAGCCGCCGCCTGACCGAGCGCGAGCGCCGTCCCCGAGGGACAATCGATTTTATCGCGATGGTGGTTCTCAAGAATCTCGATATCAAAGCCCAAATCGCCCCCTGCGGGCAAATACTCGGCTGCTTGGCGCACCAAACGCCGTAACAGAGCAATACCAAGGCTCATATTTGGCGCCCAGAATACTGGCACGAGTCGGGCGGCAGCGGCAAACACGGCGTGGTGTTCTTCTTCAATCCCCGTGGTGCCGATCACAATCGGCAGGTTTTGAACGGCAGCGGCAGCGGCGTGTACCGCGCAGCCTTCAGGAAGGGAAAAGTCGATTACGACATCACAGCCGATGCTGGCCTGCGCAAAGTCCGCCAGCAACGATAGACCTTCTGGCTGTTGCACCACGTCCGATTGTTCATGGCCGGGATAGGCCAGAAGCGCACCAACCGCGCACTCTTGGCTGGCGCGCACCACGGCGCGCACCATTTGACCCATACGCCCGGTCGCACCGGGAACGAGCACAGAAAGTTGCGGCTGTTGGTTCACGGGACAACCTCAATTT
>JABSOH010000152.1 GCA_013216065.1 Alphaproteobacteria bacterium | reverse complement strand
TCCGGGTGTGATGCGAGAATCGACTTCCCGATATCGGAGATACAGTGTGCACAAACCAAGAACGGGATAAATGACGACGGATACCATGCTGGAAATCATCAGCATCATCGGCGGCGGCACTTGGGGGTTGAGCCTTGGGCGTTACTATCACCGATTGGGCTGGCTCAGGGCACTGTACACCAGTTACAACGACACCTACAACTCTATACGGTATCAAGGCGCAACATCGCGCCTCGAAGGCATCGATTTCCCCCCAGACTTTCCGATTACGCAAAACATTCGCGAACCACTTCAAGCCTCAAACATCCTCATTGCCAGTACGCTGAAAGCTCTATCCGGGCATTTGCAGCGACTAGCACCCTACTACCTTGGACAAAATGTTCTTCTCTGCTGCAAAGGCCAGGACCACGAGACCTTTGCTTTGCCGCACGAAATCGCCGCTCAATACCTGCCCGAAGAAAAAATCTTCCTGCTTTCCGGGCCCAGCTTCGCCGCCGATCTCGCGGAAGAGCGTGTCGTTGCAGTCTGTCTCGCCGGAAAAAACATCGCGCAGACTATCGAACTTGCTCAGCATTTGAACACCACGCATTTGCGGCTGTACGCCACTGATGATCGCATTGGAGTTGCTCTCGGCGGTGCGTACAAAAACGTGCTTGCGATAGCAGCAGGTATCGGCTATGGCCTCAAGATCGGCGCAAGTGCCGAGGCCGCGCTCGTCACCCGTGGACTGGTGGAGTTGCGGGCCCTTTGTGTGAGCCTCGGTGGTGCAAAACTCACCGTGCTTGGGCTATCGGGTCTCGGTGATTTAATTTTGACCTGTGGCAACACCCAGTCACGCAATTTCTGCCTCGGCGCTGCCCTCGGACAAGGACAAAAGATCGCGGATGCTCTAGCACAACTCGGAGCCGTGGCTGAGGGCTACTCCACCGCTAAATCCTTGCCCCAGCTAATCTCACGGCCTAATCTGGAGTTGCCGATCTGTCAGACAGTATACCACGTTTTGTACGAATCCTTGGCTCCTGATACCGCCCTCAACAACCTGATCAACCGCCCCGGTGGTAAAATCGAATAGCGATTGCTTTGCTCATGACCGAACCACGCCGCAAAAAAACCGACACCATGTCTGAGGCCGAACTCGACGCGCACCACGCCAAAAAAATGAAAATGAAAAAGGCGGCGCGTAATAAGATGATTTCAGCAAAACCTGTCGAACATAAAGGATTGGTGATGATCAACACGGGCCACGGCAAAGGCAAGACCACTGCCGCAATGGGTTTGGCGATTCGTGCGATTGGCAACGGTTTCCCGGTGCATATCATCCAATTTGTTAAGGGTGTCTGGCCGACTGGCGAGCGTAAAGTCCTCGAATCCTTCCCCGATCTGTGTACCATTCGAGCCATGGGCAAAGGTTTCAGTTGGGAAACTCAGGATCGCCAACGCGACATCCAGGCTGCGCGCATAGCATGGGATAATGCTCTGCAAGCCATACAGAACCCGAAAAACTTTTTGGTCATCCTTGATGAGATTAACATCCCCTTGCGCTACGGTCACCTCAAGGTCGAAGAAATCATCACCGCATTACGCAACAAGCCCGAAAACTTGCATGTTCTTCTTACTGGACGCAACGCGCCCGATGCCCTGAAAGATGCCGCCGATATGGTAAGCGAGATTAACCCCATCAAGCACCATTTTCGCGACGGTGGTGTAAAGGCACAATTGGGTATCGAATACTGAGAGGAGTTCAATCATAATCATCTTTGCCTATACCTTGATGACCATCGCTATGGTGACTGCGCTTGGGATTGTGATCCTCGGCCTGATCGTGATGGCGCGTGGTGGTGAAGTCAATACACGCTGGAGCAATCGCCTGATGCGCTATCGGATCTATGCGCAAATGGTTGCAGTTACAATGTTTGCGCTCGGGGCATGGCTTTCAAAGAGTGCTTAGGACCAAATTGTAGGAGTTCACATGGTTCGCTTGAATAAAATTTACACCCGCACTGGAGACCAAGGAGACACCGATCTTGGCGGTGGTCCACGGCGACGTAAGGATGATGTGCGGGTTGTGGCCTGTGGCACCGTCGATGAGTTGAACGTTAGCATCGGTGTCGCGCTGTGTCATGCCAACGGAACACATGCCGAAGAATTGCAACAGGTGCAAAACGACCTCTTCGACCTTGGTGCCGATCTCTGCGTGCCCGAGGACACTGCAGATCGGGCAACGCGGCTGCGGATCACGCAGGAGTATATCGATCATCTCGAACGTTTGATCGATGCGCATAACGAGACCTTGAGCCCCTTAAAAAGCTTCATCCTTCCTGGGGGCAGTGTGCTTGCAAGCACACTGCACGTTGCGCGTACTGTGGCACGCCGTGCCGAGCGCAAAACCCTTACCTTGGCCGATAGCGAGACGATAAACACTCTTACCCTCGTGTACCTCAATCGGCTTTCGGATTTTCTGTTCGTTCTGGCACGAGTCACCAACGACGGTGGCAACGCGGACATTCTATGGCGTCCCGGGCGCAACTAGTCTTAAGACGCCATGCACTTACTCGCCGCGCAGCAAGTTGGGCTCGATCAGGCACACGAGCCAGTCGATCTGGGGCAATCACCTGCCGAATGCGTGATCCTCTCAAGCGCGGATAGCGAGCTTGCGTGTTTTGCCCGCGCCCATCGGCAGTCCGGCGATCTCAGCCTGCGGCTGGCTAATCTCAAATATCTCGCGCACCCGTTCTCAGTAGATCTGTATATCGAGAAAACCTTAAACAGCACCAAAATCGCCATCGTGCGCCTGCTCGGCGGCAAAAGCTATTGGTCGTATGGCTGTGAGCAGTTGGCGAATTGGGCGCAGAAACATCAGAGATGCCTCGTGTTCTTACCCGGCGACACAGCACCAGACGAAGAACTGCGCCGCCTGTCAAGCATTCGCGATGACCGCTACGATCGTTTGTGGGAGTACTGTCTGCACGGTGGAGTAGAAAACGCCCGAATCACACTCACGGCCTGTGGGCAAATTCTTGCCGGAAACAATACCCTGCCCGAGGCAAAACCCCTTGAGAAGTGCGGGTTATATCTAGCGAAGAGCAAAACCACAGCCCCCCTTACAGCGGCTCAAGAACACTTTCCGCGAACCCTGCCCTATCGGGCAATGCTGGTATTTTACCGCGCATTAATTCAGGCCGCTGACACTGCGGTCATTGATGCCTTGATCCTGGGTTACCACGCACAAGGCATTCAACTAATCCCGGCGTTTGCCAGCAGTTTGAAGTCGCCGGACATTGCAGCAGCAATACGCATCCTGATGCAAAATCTGAAGCCTGATTTGATCTTAAACACCATGGGGTTTGCGCTCTCAAAACCCGGCGAGAGCTTAGAGAACACCGCATTCGGCGGCGTTACAGTGCCGATCCAACAAATTCTGTTCGCAAGCCTGAGCGAAAACGACTGGCGCGATTCCTCGCAAGGGCTCGGTGCTCATGATCTTGCGATGCAAGTTGCACTGCCTGAGATGGACGGTAAGATTCTCAGCCGCGCGGTATCGTTCAAGGGCGTGATTTTGGACGCACCGTGGGCAGAGTATCAGGTCATCGGTCATCGCCCCAATTCCGGGCGCATTGCCTTCTGCGCTGATCTGAGCGCGCGCTGGATCAAACTCGCGCACAAACCCAATCCAGAAAAGCACGTTGCGGTGATCCTTGCGCATTACCCCAACAAAAACGCGCGTATGGGCAATGGAGTCGGGCTCGATACCCCGGCCTCTGTAATGGGATTGATCGAAGAACTGCGACGCGCGGGCTATGATCTGCCGGAGACCCTTCCCTTTAACGATGGCGACGGCTTGATCCGCTACCTGCAAGCCGGGGTGAACACCGTCGATCCGAAAAAGGGCGAAGTGCGTGAACATATTAATTTGGAAGAATATTTAGATTTTTTTGCCCAACTTCCGCAAACCATACAAAACAACATCAATCAACGCTGGGGTGATGCCAAGAGTGATCCATTCTTTCGCGCCGAAGATAATGCTTTTGGACTAGG
>JABSOH010000151.1 GCA_013216065.1 Alphaproteobacteria bacterium | reverse complement strand
CCGCAAAGCCGTCTCAACCGATGATTTCCGGCGCGCCTTTGCCACGCGTTGCGACAAAATCCTCAAGGCCGAAAGGACATACAATGTCCAGAACGGCTGATGCAATCTCTCTCCGCCTGGTCGAACAGTATAACTTTACGCATAACGGAGAGTGGCTCAATGGTGGTACATGCCCCAGATGTAGCAGGAACGAAGCCTATGCACGCGCAGAGAAGCCCTATGTGATCTTTTGTAGCCGTTCCAACAAATGCGGCGAAACCACCAGGGCACGGGAACTGTTCCCCGATTTGTTCGAGAACTATAACAAACGCTACAAGCCCAGCAGAAGCAACCTGACCGCTACCGCCGATGCTTACCTGTCGATCGAGCGCGGTTTTGATCCTGCCACCATCAAAGGCTGATACACACAAGGCCAATACCGCAACCCCAACGCCGATAAATCCACGGCGACAGTCCGATTTGATCTTGGGGCAGGGGTGTATATGGAGCGTTTTGTTGAAACCGTCACCGTCACCAACCCGGATACAGGCGCAAAAACTCCGCGCAAGGCGAATTTCAAGGGCCAGTGGGGTGGGCTGTGGTGGCAACCACCAGACCTTGAAATTACAGATGGCGATGCAATCTGGATCGTCGAAGGTTGCCTTGATGCCATTGCGCTCAACCTGAACGGTGTCAAGGCCGTCGCCAGTCTATCGGCGCAACATTACCCCGACAAGGCCCTCGACCGACTCAAGGGCAAAAAGCACACTCTGGTTTGGGCACTCGACAACGATGCCGCCGGCAAGAAATGGATCCAACGCCATGTTGCCCGCAGCTGCAAGGATGGGTTTATGGCGTGTGCTGCCTACATCCCGTCCAGGGAATCGGCATCGGGCAAGGTCGACTGGAACGATGTTCATATACAAGGCCGATTGAACGCCAAATTCCTCGATCTTTGTCGCTGGCACGGCGATCTGCTGACTGCCCGGCACCACCGGGAAAAGGCTCTGCTGATTCACAAACGCCACGGCAGCACCTTCTTCTGCTACGAATTCAGCAACCGCATGTATGGCTTCGAACTCTCGATGGAAACCTTGAACAAGGCCCTCAAAGACGATGAGATCGTCACAGATGAGTTACGCGAGGCTGCGGTCTCACAGGTCTGTGAAATTCACGAGATTGCCAATTTCGCGGTCGAATTTCAGTACTTCAAGCGCAACGAGATCACCGATGAAAGCTGGTATTCGGCGCAAATCCGCTTCCCGCACAAGGGCGGGGCGGTGCGCTGCGACTTTACAGGTGCGCAAATCAGCACCGCCCCGGAGTTTAAAAAACGCGCCATGAGTGTTGCCCCCGGCGCGGTCTTCACGGGTAGGGCCACGCATCTGGACTGGCTCGCCAAGCATCACCTCTACGCGATCAAAACCGTGCAGACCATTGATTTTATCGGTTATTCGAAAGAGCATCAGGCCTACATCTTCGATAAACTCGCCTTTTGCAAAGGTCAGCAGTACAGCATCAATCCCCAGGAATATTTTGAGTTTGGCAAGACCTCCGTCACCACCCTGCAAAAGAGCGTCACGCTGGATATTGCCGAGGCCGCCGACTACAGGCCCGACTGGATCGAACACTATTGGGGAGCGTTTGGCGAGAAGGGCATCGTCGCTTTGGCCTACTGGTTTGGCACCCTGTTTGCCGAGCAAATCCGCAGTCATCACTCCAGTTACCCCTTCCTTGAAATCGTCGGCGAGGCCGGATCGGGGAAAACCAGCCTGATCGAATTTCTGTGGAAACTCCTGGGTCGTGCCGACGAAGAAGGCTTTGATCCTGCCAAGGCCACCGCTGCTGCCGCCGCGCGAAAATTTGCCCAGGTCTCCAATCTGCCGATTGTCCTCATCGAGGCTGATCGTGATGCCGATACCGCCAGGGCCAGGAAATTCGACTGGGAAGAAACCAAACCGCTCTATAATGGCCGCGGTTCTCGCTCACGCGGGGTCAAGAACTCAGGCAATGAAACCTACGATCCGCCCTTCCGGGGCGCGCTAGTAGTCGCGCAAAACGAGGCCGTCAACGCATCCCCTGCCGTCATGCAGCGTTTTCTGCATATCGAGTTCACACGGGGACAGCATAGCGAGGATTCCAAACGGGCCGCCGATGCGCTCAATCTCACCAGGGTACAGGATGTCTCGCATTTCATCGCTCGCGCCTTGCTCCACGAGCAGGAGATCGTTGGAAATTTCCTGAAAGACTTCCACAGCTACGAGAACGCCCTGCTCTCCGAGCCGGAAATCAAAACCATCCGCATCGCCAAAAATCATGCCCAGCTCTTCGCCATCGTGGAGGCTCTCTTTCCACTCATCAAACTGAACGCTGCTCAACAAGCCGCCGTGCGCCAGCACATCAGGGAGATGGCCATCGAACGACAAAAGGCCATCGGCGGCGACCATCCCGTCGTCGAGGCTTTTTGGGAGATCGTGGACTACCTTGAAAACACGACCCCGGAAGGTGGGGTTGTCGATCATAGCCGCCGCAAGGACGTCATCGCCATCAACCTTAACCATTTCGTGCATCTGGCCAGCGAGCATCGCCAACAAATTCCCGCCATGGATGAGCTTAAAAAACACCTCAAAAACGGCAGCAAATCGCGCCCGCTACTGCACATCAATCATCCCGTCAATTCACGCGTCCCGACAAATTCCGCCACCGACAGTTCTGGCAGCACACGTCGCTGCTGGATATTCAAAAATCCCTCTTCAGGGATACCGGCTCATGGCTAGAACGAAACTGGATGAAATCATCACCAACCTGCATTTGATGCAGCCCGATGCCCTGTGGGATCAGGACGATATCGCCGCCTATCTGCGCCTTTCCAAGGCCAGCGTACAAACCCGGATCACCAATCAGGCGGGTTTCCCCAGGCCAATCATCATCCCGATGTCCGGCGGTAAACGCTGGCAGGCAGAACTCGTCAAAACGTGGGCAATCCATAACGGATCAAAAAGGCGCCGATAAGCCATCGCTTTTTGTGAAGTAGAAAATCCAGACTGTCTGATCCCTTGATCAATCAAATTCAATCTGGATTCTTGTAGATTCAAAAACACCAGCTTTTGACAGCAAAAGCAGTAACAGGACTTTTCTAATCCAAACGTTTTGCCAACTCCGTCGCCGTCGGATTGTAATAGATCATCATGGAACGCAGATCACGGTGGCCAGTCACCTTGCATAGTGATGCAACATCAAGCTTTTTGGCAAGTCGGGTCGTGGCCTCGTGCCTGCTGTCGTGGAAGGTCATATCTGTAATGCCACACTGATTGACTACACGTCGAAAGATTGTACTGCAGGAATCCTGATTGAATTTGATGACCCTTCCTTGAGGTGAATCTGGCATCAACTTTTCCAACAACTCAATCGCCCGTTTCGATAAAGGAACATCACGTGAATCATGGTTCTTGGTTTCATGGAGCGTCACAAACGCTCGATCCAGATTGACATCAGACCATTCCAGTTTCCAAATTTCTCCCTGGCGCATCGCCGTTTCCAGGACCAACAAAAAGCCTACCGCGATATGCTGGCGTTGCGTGGTCATTCTTTCATTTTCCACATAATCCAGTGCGGCAAGAATCCTCCCGATTTCTTCTTCAGATATTCGCCGCACACGATGAGGCGGATTTTTAGGCTTATCAACACCCAATAGTGGGTTCTTTTCAAGCCAGTTCCAACGCTTGATCGCGACATTCAAGACGGCCGAAATCAAACTGAGATCACGATTAACGCTTGAAGGCAGAATTCTCTTCACCTCAGAATCTATCCATTGCTGGAGGTGGTCGGGTGTCAGGTCTTCAAGCGGCAAAAAAGAAAAGCTAGCCCGCTTTAATCGCTCAATGCGCTTAATTTCGTTATTCATAGTTGGACACTCCCGAAAACCTCGCTCAAGTCTTGTTTTTCCGATTCAATAGAACGTATTGAATTTCAGGGAGGATTGATGATGTAATTCGGTTTTTTCGATCTTGATGAACGTTTGGCAAAGATTTCCCAATCGGGCGATCTGTTGAAGGCTGTGGCACATGATTTTAAGATTTTCCGCCCCGCTTTGGAGTGGGCCGTGCCTAGAGCAAACTGCAGTCGTGGAGGTCGTCCCGCTCATGTTTTGATGTTCAAAATCCTGATTTTATGTAGGGCTTGTCCGATGAGCAGA
>JABSOH010000150.1 GCA_013216065.1 Alphaproteobacteria bacterium | reverse complement strand
GGCCTTCACCCGTTTGCCCACCTCAAAGGTCCGATGAATCTCTTCGTGAGAACCGGAGCGGGCAAAAACACACATCGAGCGGGCAAACCTTGCCTGCAATATGAAGCGTGTGGTCTATTGGCGAAAAAAGAAAGCCATGGCAAAGCACGAAGGGATCCATCCGGGCATTCCGCCCGGGGAAAAGCTGACGACACGCGATCAGAGGCGAGAAGCGGCACTTTGTGCAATACGCGGCGATCTCTCGTGGCGCATGCCGCCTGACCAGCGTCGATCCAGAGACTGTTCGGCGCGAACGCCCGCCGGACAACCAGGATATCCGGGAAGAAATGAAACAAATCACGGCGAAACGGCGACAGTTTGGATATGCCGGACTAGGATGCTGCTGAAAGGGAATGAAAATAAACCACAGGAAACTATATCGCCTCTACAGCGGGGAGAAGCTCCCGTGAAGCGCAGGCGGGACCGAAACGCCTGGAGGCGTTGCAGCCCAGTGGTCGCCTGATTTCCTGTCTAACATCTTCGGCGATCTGGGCAATGAATGATGACTGCTGCCGGGAGAACCTGTGCCTTAATCGTGTCGGACAACGGCATCGGATTCACCAACTGCGCGATCTTGAAGCGGCCGACAGGAATGGCGTCGACTGGCACTATATCGAGCTGGGTAAACCACAGTAAAATGCGTTTATCGAAAGTTTCAACGGCAGCCTGCGAGACGGGCTATTGAACGAAGAGCTGTTTGAAACACTTGAGGACGCGCGGCGCAAACTGCCTCCATGGCGAGATGATGACAATCACGTCAGGCCGGCCCAAAAACCAGGCCCCAGCAACAAGCGCGCCGGACGCTTGAGCTAAACGGGGGCCTGCACAAAACGAAACCTGTGACTATAATTCCCGCAGACTCTCAGGATAAGTGAGGGACGATAGGGAAGCAGGTCACAGCATCTCGACCATCGCTGAACCCTGACCAAGAATAATTCGCAGATTATCGAATGGCTTGATCAGTGTGCCTAGTGTGGTTTGCAGACTTTGCTTGCGGCTTTTTCGCGGTTTTCTGTCTCAAGATCGTACAAAACAATCTTCGCCCGACACCACCGTGTTCTGTCGCTTGATGTCAAGCGCGGTGATTAGCATCAACGATAGTTGCCGTTATCCCGAAGTGGTGGGTGATGTAAGCCACGGCATGCACATAGTTACCGGAAGAGAACAATACCTTGAGCGTGCTTTGCATCAGGCAACCGTGAAATTTGAACGCGCCTGTGTGTTGGAAACATTCCGGCTTTACCAACAAGCGAAACCCGAGCCGTGCATCCAACAGCCGTGATTCGAGAATGGGTGTGCGCACAACTGATTGTAAAGAATCCAGATGAATATCCATCGCTCAAAACCTAGGCACGTAAAGCAGCTTTCTCGGGGTCATACGGCGATTCGGCGATGATTCCCGTGCCGGACGCAACTGATCTAGCACCCGTACCTGACTCCAGCCCAACCTTGGCATATTCAATTTTTACATAGCCCAACAGCAAAGACTGGACATAAGGCCCATAACCGCCCGCCGTGCCACGCCCAACAACCGCGCCATCGAACATAATCGGGCTCGTTGCCAAACGGGTCGGCATCGTCAGCGTTTATCTCAATGGTGACATATTTCAGTTTTATGCCGTCTTCCTGCTCGCGCACCAGAGAATCACGCCCGGTGAATTCGCCTTTATTAAGGCGCAAAAAACGTCCAAGATCGGCTTGCAGCAAGGAATTCTCGGCATTAAGATCAGTGTACCCCACATGCGATAGCTCTTCTCAAGGCGCATCGAATCCATCGCGCGCAGCCCCACCAATCTGGAACCAAATTCCACGGCCACGGTCATCAGCGCATCAAAGAGGTGATTTTGGTACTCGATTGGATGATGCAGTTCCCAACCCAGCGAGCCAATAAAGTTCACCCGCAACATCCGCTCTTTCGGACAATAACCGATCGGAATTTCTTGATGGGTCAACCACGGAAAGGCTTCATTTGAAACATCAGCATCGGCGAGCCTCTCCAGCTCTTTGCGCGCTTCAGGCCCAGCCAAGCACCCCATACTGATTGGTGACATCGCGCAGCAATATATCAGTGCCCGCGGGTTTTGATTTTTGCAAAAAATCCAAATCGTAATCATGCGCTGCACAGCCACTCACAATATAGAACCGCTCGCCATAATAGCCGTCGCTCAGGCGAGTGATGGTGAACTCAGAGTGCACCGAACCCGAAGGGTCAATGCGTAGCATAGACTCGTCCGCCCAACCTTCTTCGGAATTGTGTTCGCCACCATCCCATCAAGCCACGCCCGCGCGCCGACTCCCTCAACCTCAAATTTCGGGAAACCCGACAATTCCAACAGCCCAACACGCTCGCGCATCGCACGCACCTCATCGCCAACATGACCAAATCAATTTGAACGCCGATACGAATACTCATCGGCTCTCTCAACACCTTCAGGAGCAAACCAACTCGGACGTTCCCAACCAAAACGCGCCCCAAATGCTGCTCCGTGCACCGCAAGACGTTCGTAACACGGCGGAGTCTTCGCCAGACGACAGGCCGGACGCTCTTCTATCGGAAAATGATTAATGCACACGTGAGCGTAAGCTTCCTCATTTTTCGGCACCACATAATGCTTGCTGCCCACGCCAAATCGTCGTGGATCAACCCCCAACATATCCACACTCGGCTCGCTCGCCCTCGACGATCCATTCCGCCAACTGCCACCCCTGCTGCCGTCACCCCAAAGCTGTGTCCCTCGGAAAGCCAGAAATTTTTCAAGCCAAAAGCTGGCCCAACCATCAGATTACCATCCGGCGTATACGAGATCGGCCCATTCACAATATCCTTAATCCCAGCACCTTCAAAACTCGGCACCCGCACCATCGTCGCCTCAACGTGGGGCATCAAACGCTCAAAATCGTCTGGGCAAAGATCTTTCTCAAAACCCGCATCAACACCATCAGAAAATCGCGCTAGAGCACCCTTCTCGTACGGACCGAGAATCCAACCCATACGCTCTTCGCGGAGATAGTACTGCGCATCGGACTCGCGTAGGATCGGCAACTCGGGATTCCCCGCTTCGCGATACCGTAGCAAAACCGGATCAACGTCGGTCACAATATATTGATGCTCAACCGGAATCGCCAGAAAATCAAACCCAACCATCTTTGCGGTCTGCCGCGCATAATTGCCTGTGGCACAGATCACATGCTCACAAGTAATGTCACCCTTCTCAGTCTTCACCACCCACTCGCTAGCCTTGCCCTGCACAATAGTACTCAACTAAGGTGTGCAGATAAATCTCCACACCCATCGCCAACGCCATGGTCAAATCTACCGGATGCCACAATCCTCCAACAAAGCCCTCCATCAAGGCCATCGGCCATAGCTTCTTAAGCTCATCAACCCCGATCAAATGCGCATCGACACCAATCGTCTCTGCTGTACACATATAATTGCGGTATTCGTCCATGCGGTCGCGATCACGCGCAAGACGCAAATTCCCAACTTGATGGAAACTTACCGCCTGCCCAGTTTCTGCTTCTAGCGTCTGGTACAGATCAACCGAATACTGATTGCAACTGACCAACCGAATAGCTCATATTGAACAACGGCAACAACCCAGCGGCGTGCCACGTCGAACCAGCCGTCAGTTCAGTGCGCTCAAGCAGCACCACATCTCGCCAACCTTTCTTGACGAGATGGTACAAAATACTCACCCCATTCACACCACCGCCAATCACCACTGCTCTTGCATGAGTCTTCATCACCCAGTCTCCTTACCGCAACCCCCGTACAGAAACTTGCACAGATGCCGAAAAAATGTTCCTTCTTATTTTCCCCTATTTTTTTCGTCGTCTCTGTTCAACACAAAAACACCCAAAAACCCACTGCATTTTTTCCCGAAATTGTTGCGCTATGGAACGTTTGTTCAAATTGCGATGCAATATGCGACTCTAAACACTTTTTTCAAAACTTTGATATTCACTTTGCGAATATTAAATAAAAAATCTTATTGTACGAGAAATCAATCGTTTAGAAAAGAACAGATTTTTGTCAAGTTTGCAATTCGAGGGGTAATCGACCCTGAAATTGGCAGTATTGAAACCAGAATTTTCTGCGGTTTACTGACCGAAGGAGCATTCAGATGAAGAAGTCAAA
>JABSOH010000149.1 GCA_013216065.1 Alphaproteobacteria bacterium | reverse complement strand
GCTTCTAAGCCAACCTCCTAGCTGTCTAAGCCTTCCCTCATCGTTTACCACTTAACTAGTACTTTGGGACCTTAGCTGGCGGTCTGGGTTGTTTCCCTCTTCACTACGGACGTTAGCACCCGCAGTGTGTCTCCCGTGATTGCACTCATTGGTATTCGGAGTTTGCATGGGGTTGGTAAGTCGGGATGACCCCCTAGCCCAAACAGTGCTCTACCCCCAATGGTGATACACGAGGCTCTACCTAAATAGATTTCGGGGAGAACCAGCTATCTCCGAGTTTGATTGGCCTTTCACCCCTAGCCACAAGTCATCCAAACACGTTGCAACGTATACTGGTTCGGTCCTCCAACGCATGTTACTGCATCTTCAACCTGGCCATGGCTAGATCACTCGGTTTCGGGTCTAATCCAACAAACTAAGTCGCCCTATTCAGACTCGCTTTCGCTACGCCTACACCTATCGGTTTAAGCTTGCTTGCTAGATTAAGTCGCTGACCCATTATACAAAAGGTACGCCGTCACCACGAACATGACTTAAACATCACGCTATGGCTTCGACTGCTTGTAGGCATTCGGTTTCAGGTACTATTTCACTCCCCTAGTAGGGGTGCTTTTCACCTTTCCCTCACGGTACTTGTTCACTATCGGTCACATGGGAGTACTTAGGCTTAGAGGGCGGGCCCCCTATGTTCAGACAAAATTACACGTGTTCCGTCCTACTCAATGGTCTCCTGTACAATCTGTCAATACGGGACTTTCACCCCCTATGGTCAAACTTTCCAGAATGTTCTTGTTTTATACAAGAAACCAATGGCCTGATCCGCGTTCGCTCGCCACTACTAGCGGAGTATCGGTTGATTTCCTTTCCTCTAGGTACTGAGATGTTTCAGTTCCCTAGGTTTGCCTCGCATCGCTATGTATTCACGATACGATTCCCTTAATAGGGAAGGTTTCCCCATTCGGAGATTTTGGGATCAAAGCTTTTTGGCAGCTCCCCCAAACTTTTCGCAGCCTAACACGTCCTTCATCGCCTCCATGTGCCAAGGCATCCACCAAATGCCCTTCTTGTTCTTTGACTTTACGGTTGTTGAACAACCGCTCACGCACAGAAACAAACCGCCAGCTTTCGCTGTTGCTCGTTTCATGTGGTGAGATGCTTTTGAACTGTTTTATGGTTCACTCGGCTAACGCATCATCAGCAAAATGAAGCTATCAGATAGATAGAGACCCATTGATGACATTTCATTAAAGATGAAACACCATCGGTCTATAATTTAAGCATGATATTTCTCTGGTGAGGAGTCTCAGCCATACGGCATTAACACCCACGCCAGAGCTTCATTGTTACAGATTCGATTGACCGCTAAATGCTGCATTCGGCTTAAGTTGCCTCAAGACGCGCACAAAAATAGGGGAACAATCGAATCTTGATGTTCGTTGCTCTATTTCATTATCCGATTCACGATGTATACACCCAGATAACTTGCACCAACCCGCATCTGCCATGGGCTACCCCATTCGGACGCTTCGGGCAAGTTTCCCAGGAGCGCTGAATTGCTTCAACGGAGTAGACCTATAGGGGTAATTTTCTAGGGTGTCAAAGGAAAAAATGGTGACGCGTGGGAGTTTTTTACTCGAGTCGGGCAAGACTCGGGAATCGTAGACTGCTGAGGGCAACACCAGAGAAACCGATATCGCTTGCCTCTCAATCCCCCCTACAAACCCTCAGCGATTTCGACTACACTGCGCCAGAGTAAAACCTTTTTTTAGGACTTCTGCTATGCTGCATTCCACCGAGCCTTTACGCGTCGAATCGACCCGAGACACTGTCATTGAGAAAGAATATCTTGTTGATGCCTTCGCCTGCGATTCGCGCAGCAATGTATTGGTTTCCTTGGGCAACGTGGAGCGTTTGGTCTATCCACTCTCGACCATCAAATTATTGCAGGCATTAGGGACCGTTGAATCTGGTGCAGCGGATCACTTTGGCCTCAGCGGCGGTGAGCTAGCTCTGTCCTGCGCATCGCATATCGGTGAGGTTTCGCATATTGCTGCCACACAAAGTATTCTAGCCAAAATCGGCCTGCGCCCCGTTCATCTTGGCTGTGGCAGCGAATGGCCACGCCACGAGGCCTGCAAGCGCACCATGATTCGCGCCCAACGCACCCCCAGCCCCTTACACCACAACTGTTCCGGCAAACATGCGAGTGGTCTCTGCCTGCTGCGCTATCAGGGCGAGTCCATCAGCCATTACACCGACCCCAATCACCCACTGCAACGCCAGATCGTGCGCAATCTTGAACGATTCACAGGCGATATCTTTTGCGATGTACACCCAGGACTCGATGACTGTTCGTACCCAACTTACCCTCGTCCGCTCACCAGTTGGGCGACGGCTTTTGCGCGCATTGCTAACCCGTCAGGTTTTGCTGACAAAACTCAACGCGCGGTGCAAACGCTGAAAAGTGCTGTCGAAAAAAATCCCCTCATGGCGGCAGGAGAAAACACGTTTGTCTCAATGTTCACACGACAATTTGGCGCGAGGCTGTACATTAAGAACGGATCTAACGGTTTTATGGCGGCGGCAATTCATGATGCTGATATCGGGCTTGCATTGAAAGTGCGTAGCGGACAGAAGCGAATTGCCTCGATTGCCGCAACCGCACTATTAGAGCATCTCAGAATACTCAGCAGCGAAGAAGCCCTGCGCTGGCGCACCCAACCCCGCCTCAACGCCAACGGCCGCCAAGTCGGCGAAGTGCGCGTGCGCGTACCATAATAAAGCGCAACCCGGGTCTTGCACTTCGAACAAAAGTTGCACATAATAAGAACGATTGTCCCCGATGGCTAAGCTCTGATCTTGGAGTTTTCATGCTGACCGAACGCCAGTACCTCCTGTTAATGTACATCCGCCAACGCCAACAGCACGATGGTATCACGCCAAGTTTTGAGGAAATGCGGATTGCCGTGGGCTTGAAATCCAAGTCCGGAATTCATCAACTGATTACCGCGCTAGAACAGCGCGGCTACTTAAAGCGTCTGTTCAACCGTGCGCGCGCTTTAGAAATCATCAAACTACCGGAAAATGTGGTGGGGTACACGCCAAAACCACAGCCTGATAACAGGTACAACATGGCAGAGGTGACGGAATTGCCGTTTTTGGGGCGCATTGAGGCTGGGGTCGCCATTGAGGCTATCGAGTACCAAGCCGAAACCTTGACTGTGCCGAATATATTGATCGGGCATGGTGAGCACTTTGTGCTGGAAGTGAGCGGTGATTCGATGATTGATGCCGGAATTCATGACGGCGATTATGTGTTGATCCGCAAACAGCACACCGCGCAAAGCGGACAAATTGTCGTGGCCTGCATCGATGGTGATGATGTCACCCTAAAGCGCATTCAGACCAAAGGCTCTGCCGTGGCATTAAAGCCAGAAAACGCCGCCTATCAAACCCAGATATATGGTGCGAGCCGTATTGAAATCAAAGGTGTTCTCGCCGGACTAATGCGCAGCTATTAAAGCGGGTATTTCCCCCTAATTAGTTGTTGCATTTTACGGAATGCGTCCAAAGTATTAAGAACTCACTTTATACCTCCTGTAGGGGCAGTGTAAGCTACTGTCTTTAGAATTGTTAAAATCATGCGGTAGCCTGACTGTCTTTGGTTACATCTGCCCTGCCCGCAAAACAACACAAAAAATCAATCCTTAAAGGTGTCCATGTATATAAAATCCAAAAAAATGACCTAATATACTACATTCAAAGCGTCTTAATAACCCAGATAGAAATTTAAAATTTAAGTGTTTTGTTACCGTTATAATTTTTTTCTTTATTCGTTTACAAAGCCGAGCGTATTATAAAATAAAATTGATAAAGAAAAATTTGGATAAATTTGAAATAAGAAGTATTTATAAAAATAAAGGGGCTGACACTTAAGATTGAGATTTGAGAGTAGACTTTAGGTCTTTAAGTAACTTTTGTGGTGAATCAATATTAAACCGCCATTCGCACTTTTTCAGGAATATGCTGAAGTGTTTTTTTTGGAATACCATTGAATTTTCGCATCTGCCGTTTTGCCTGATTTCAGAAGTTTTCAATGCCATTGATATGATGACATCCACGAGCAATAAAGTGTTGAATGATTGATCCTGTAGTTCTCGAACCCTGACACCGTTATACGAGCGATGGCTATCAGTATAAACAAGGC